>NZ_FMVA01000007.1:0-268296 GCF_900101425.1 Rhizobium sp. NFACC06-2
TGTGGCGGCAAGGTTGGAATGTCGCGGATCGTGCAAAGTTAAAATGTCATCTGTCGCTCTGCCAGCCAGTTAGAAATGCGACACTGGCGCCGACGGCCAGCCCCCGACCGGACCGGCTGGGCCGGGTTGCAAGGGCAGGGAGGGGGCGGGTGATGGAACCCCCCTTCGGCTTTAGCTTCCTCAGCGTCTTGGCTGCTTTGCGCCAATAACGGCCATCAGCTCTCAGCGAAAAGTTACCGAGGAACCTTCGCCAGCCACTCTTCTGCACGGGAGATAACAGGGCCAATATGTGGACTAAACTCTTCTTTATCGTGCCAAGCCGCAATCTCAAGGTCCATTCCGATGTCTTCCATCTCTTTGACGAGATGATACGGGAGTGCTTCCAGCGCCCGTCCGTTAAGCAGGAAGGAACTTGCAGCAGATGACGGAAGAATTTCCCGACGACATAATGACAAAAGCGATTGCTCAATTTTTTGTACGAGCGACGCGTTTGACAATGGCGACTCCTGTATCTCTGGATCAGAGTGCCAATTGTCTATCATTTTTACTCGATCTGAAAAGCGGGCGGGTATCGTATCAGTCTAGTACAAATGTCTCCTTCGGGCCAAAAGCGGCCTTCACTCAGCCGCATCCATTTGAGCAAGAGCCTTTTGCCGTCTCGCAATGACGTCCGGATCATTCATGAAATCCGTCCGCCGACCGGGCTTGCGACCTGTTGGCTTATAGCCGTTCTTGTTGCTGTTGGTCTTCGGCTTCCCGACGTGGTGTCGATCTTGCTGATCTTTTATGTAAGCCAACACATCACTGAGACGCTTGTTCTCCACGACCGCCGCATGTGTCACGCTTTGGTCCTTATCGAAGGTTCTGTGAGGTAAAGAGTGACCTTTCCATCGGATATCCAGCCGACCATCGGCGTAAGCATATGTCTCGACATACTTTCCGACCAGGCCGCGTGTGATGTCGTTCTCCTCGAGCATGATGCGTTTGCGCTCATAAGAGAACGTCAGCTGCGCACCGACATAACGTTGCTCCCGTTTGCAGAGCACGTCGTTCAGCCTGTTTGCTGCCAGACTGACGGGTCGATGACGGTTCTCGGGGCGGGTAGGGGTCACCGCAAAGCGGTCATTGTATCGCTCGATGAAAGCAGGCACGAAGGCATTGCCGGCCTCCACGTCACTGATATTGGCAAGTCGCAATTCCTTGACCAAGCGATCTTGCAAGGTCCGGTTCATGCGCTCGACGCGTCCCTTGGCCTGGCTGGAATTGGCGCAAAGAATCTCGATATGCAGCTCCGATAGAGCGCGGCCGAACTGCGTCATGCCTTGGCCGCCCTTGGGGTCTTTCTTTGCCACCCGAAAGACCGAATGCTTGTCGGAATAGAAGGCAATCGGTGCGCCATGCTCTTTGAGGTAAAGCGCCAATGCCTCGAAATACGTAAACGCGCTCTCAGATCGAACAAACCGGAGCTGCATCAGCTTACCGGTCGCGTCGTCAACGAATACCAGTAGAGAGCAGGCCGGACCACGATCCTCGAACCAGCGATGCTCCGACCCGTCGATCTGCACCAACTCGCCATAGGCCTCACGCCGCAACCGCGGCTGATGAAACGTTCGCCGCTGCTTTCTCGAAAGCCATATGCCGGCATCCTGCATCCATTTGCGCAGCGTCTCACGCGAGATTGTGACGCCATGCTCTTCCTGAAGCTTCTCGGCCGCGAACGTAGGTCCGAAATCAAGGTAGCGTTCACGCACCAGCATCAAAACGTAATCACGGACGCCGGTGGCTATTTTATTGTTGGACGGTCGACCGATCGCTTTATGTCTGATCGAGGCAGCGCCGGTAGCCTCAATACGACCAATCAGTCTCTGAACATGCCGAACGCTGATTGCCAGTACATGTGCCGCTGCGACAATGGTCATGCGGCCATCAACGACTTTCGACAAAACCTCGATCCGCTGCAAATCGCGCTCACTCATCGTGATCAATCCCATCTGCATCTCCCAGGCATCGTTCAGACCCGGGGAGTGTGACATTCCAACTTTGCAGAAACAGGACACTTTAACTTTGCGGCTACAAGGAATAATCGCATAAGATAGATTATGGAACTTATTCGATGATGTAGTACCGGATTTTTACGGCTCTTGCTCATTACATATGTCGCCGAAAAATCGAGCCATGGCTGGTTCAACGCCTCGAAACCCTGCGTATATCTTCTCCCGCCGCAATCGAACTGATCATATGGTTCCGGAATTGAAAAGCACGAAGCGTTGAACTGAACTCACCTTGTCAGATTGATTTTAGCGAAACACGTTTCTCAAGTTCATCTGCCAACTCTTTGCGTTCGCTATATCGATCTGTGAGATAGCTGGAAGCGTCACGCGTCAGCAGCGTGAATTTTACCAGTTCCTCACAGACATCCACGACACGGTTATAATAGGATGACGGCTTCATCCGGCCTTCCGCGTCGAACTCCTGATACGCCCTTGCCACTGACGACTGGTTGGGAATGGTGATCATCCGCATCCATCGGCCGAGAATTCGCATCTGGTTCACGGCGTTGAAGGACTGGCTGCCGCCGGACACTTCCATGACGGCGAGCGTCTTGCCCTGTGTCGGCCGTACAGAACCGATTGCAAGAGGAATCCAGTCGATCTGCGACTTCATGATGCCGGTCATCGCGCCATGACGTTCCGGGCTTACCCAGACCTGTCCTTCCGACCATTCTGAAAGTTCACGCAGTTCCTGCACCTTGGCATGGCTGGCTGGCGCTTCATCGGGCAAAGGCAGGCACTTCGGATCGAATATCCGAACCTCGCAACCGAGCCGTTCGAGCAGCCGCCCAGCCTCGAATGCCAGCAGACGGCTATAGGACACCTCGCGCAGCGAGCCATAAAGGATCAGGATGCGTGGTTTATGGGTCGAAAACGCCGGACGCAGAGCCTCCGGGTCAATGCTGTGCAGGTGATGCGCCTGCAACGCGGGAAATCTGTCAGACAATGCGCTTTCCTTCATTATCGAGAACCTGCTCGCCATCCTCCTTGAAGAATGGCCCTTTGAAAGCGTCCGGCAGAATATCCAGCACGACCTCTGAAGGACGGGCGAGCCTGGTGCCGAGCGGTGTTAAGACAAAGGGGCGATTGATGAGGATCGGCGTTTCCATCATCGCATCGAGCAACTGATCGTCATTCAGGTCCGGATTGTCGAGACCGAGCTCGGCATAGGGCGTCCCCTTCTCGCGCATGGCTTCGCGCACCGTCAGGCCAGCATCCGCAATCATTCTTGCGAGATTCTCGCGTGTCGGCGGTTCCCGCAGATATTCGATCACGGTCGGTTCGATCCCCGCCGCGCGGATCAGCGCCAGCGTGTTGCGCGACGTCCCGCAGGACGGGTTGTGATGGATGGTGATTTCCATGGTCACTGCCTTTCGGTCATTATCGTTCGGGAAACGGCGGGTGCGGCCTCATACCAGCCCTTCGAGCGGTTCACGATCCAGACGACCGAAAGCATGACCGGAACTTCGACGAGGACGCCGACAACGGTTGCCAGCGCCGCACCTGACTGAAAGCCGAACAGGCTAATGGCGGCCGCTACCGCGAGTTCGAAGAAGTTGCTGGCGCCAATGAGTGCGGAAGGCCCGGCGACGCAATGGCGCTCACCCGTCATGCGGTTCAGGAGGTAGGCAAACCCCGAATTCAGATAGACCTGGATGAGGATGGGAATGGTGAGCAGGCCGATGATGGCCGGCTGGGCGATGATTTGCTCGCCCTGAAAGGCGAAGAGAAGAATGAGTGTCGTAAGCAGCGCCGCCAGAGAAACCGGCTGCAGCTTTGCGAGCACGCAATCCAGCATCCGTGAGGTTCCGTCAGTCATGAGCCGATGCCTGATCAGCTGCGCAAGGATGACCGGAACGACAATATAGAGCGCAACGGAGAGAACAAGCGTATCCCAGGGCACGGTAATGGCGGAGAGGCCAAGCAGCAGGCCGACCACGGGAGCAAAGGCCACGACCATGATCGCATCGTTGAGCGCGACCTGCGACAGCGTAAACAACGGGTCACCGCGTGTAAGGTTGCTCCAGACGAAGACCATGGCGGTGCATGGAGCAGCGGCAAGGATGATCAACCCGGCAACATAGGAATCGATCTCTCCAGCCGGAAGATAAGGGCGGAACAGCCAGCCGATGAAAAACCAGCCCAGCAGCGCCATCGAGAACGGCTTGACGGCCCAGTTGATGAACAACGTCACGCCAATGCCGCGCCAGAATATGCCGACCTGCGAAAGAGACCGGAAATCGATCTTGAGCAGCATCGGAATGATCATCAGCCAGATCAGGATCGCGACCGGAATATTCACTTTGGCGATCTCGGCCGTAGCGATGAGCTGAAAGACGCCGGGCATCAAATGGCCGAGCGCGACACCGGCGACGATGCACAGAAACACCCAGACGGTCAGATATCGTTCGAACAAGGACATCAGGCCGACTTTCCTTCAGGATTGGTGGTTCCATCCAATGCACCGATCTGTCGAAGCCGGGCTTCCAGCGCCATTCGATCGATGGATTGCAGGGGTAGGCTGACGAAAGCCGCGATCCTGTTCTTGAGGAAACGCGCGGCCTGCGCGAAGGCGCGCTGAACCTCGATCTCCGAGCCGACCACAGCGGCAGGATCCTCTATCCCCCAATGGGCCGTCATCGGATGGCCGATCCAGACCGGACAGGCTTCGCCGGCGGCGCTGTCGCACACAGTGAAGATGAAATCCATCCGTGGCGCATCGGGCCCGGCAAACACGTCCCAGCTTTTCGAGGTGAAGCCGCTGGTAGGATACCCCAGCACCGCCAGTTCCTTCAGGGCGTGAGGATTTACCTCTCCCTTCGGCTGGCTGCCGGCCGAATAGGCATTGAACCTCCCCTCACCTTCCTTGGCGAGAATGGATTCGGCAAGAATGGAGCGAGCGGAATTGCCCGTGCACAAAAAGAGCACGTTATAGATCTTGTCGGTCATGGTTTCGGTCCGTGGTTAGATCGGTGGTCTGGCAAGCGCCGCGATCGAAGCAGAAGAAATGGTGGACACCAGCCCGGCGGCGTTCATGACGGCTTTACCTGCGGGCTGCAGCAGGGTGTCAGCTCAGCAATCAACGGCGCGCAAAGCTCCGTCGAACCACCGCAGCAATCCTTCAGCAAAAACAGGGTCAGCAGGCGCAACCCGTCAAGATCGGCGCGATAGATGATAGAACGGCTCTGCCGCTCACTCTTGACCAGACCGGCCCGGGAAAGCGTGGCGAGATGCGCAGACATCGTGTTCTGTGGAACGTCGACAAGACGCGCGAGCTCACCGGCCGGAATGCCATCCGGCTCGTGGCGCACGAGAAGCCGGAAGGTCTCCAGACGGGTAGATTGGGCGAGCGCGCCAAGCGCGGTTATTGCACTACTTTTATCCATATATCCAGAATAATGGATATATTGATTGTGTCAAGTGACGGATATCGTCATGGTCGACAGGTCGGGCGAAGGAATCCCCCTCGCCCTGCCCCTGTAAGCGCTTAAACCAGCTTCGCGTCGTAAAGCCGTTCCATGAAACCGCGCGGCACGACGGTCCTGGAAATTTCAGCCAGCGGAAAGCCGCTACCGGCGAGCGGCAGAAAACCTTTTTCGAAGGCATAGTCGAGATAGCGCATCATCAGCATGACATCGCATTCATGGCAGCTTATACCGCTTCCCGCGAGCGCCTTCCGGGTGTTGGCAGTATCGTATTTGCCGCTGTCGCGTACATAGTCGCCATTTCCCAGCATTGACAGCAGATCGGTGAAGACCGAGCTGTATGCCTTGCCCTCCCGCAGCATCCGGCCCTGATTGAGCGCATCGAAATAATTGTCGCGCGAGAGTTCGCGGATCACGTAGCCGCAATCGCGCACCTGTTCCACCAACGTATTCCAGTCGATGGGCTTCGGGTTGACGAGATTGAAGATGCGGCGGTTATGCACACGCCAGTTCATGGCGAGGTGAAGGCTTGCCCGCGCCACATAATCGACCGGCGTGATGTCGAAATCCTCATCAGACGCGAAGGTGAAGCCGGTTTCCACGATGGCGCGCACCGCTTCGTAATAAATGCCCTTCACCTTGGTCTGAGTCAACGGATAACGCCCGGTGCGGCTGTCGCCCCAGATATTGCCCGGCCGCACGATAATGAAATCGAGGCCCTTTTGCCCGGCGGCATGCATCAGCTTTTCCGACTCGAATTTGGAGCGTTCATAATCCATGTCGGGAAAACGTTGCCCGACATCGAGCGCATCCTCATAAAGCGTGAAATCCTCATAGATCTTGTCGCCAATGACGCTGAAGCTCGATGTGTGCAAAAGGGGAATTTTCCCCTCGAGGCAGAGCTCCACCATGTTAGTCGAACCGCCGACATTGACCGGCGCGATCCTGCTATAGGAGGCGATCAGATTGACATTGGCCGCGCAATGCAGCGCAAGGTCGATCCTGGCGGCAAGATCGCGCCACACCTGCCGTTGCAAGCCTAGATTGGACCGGGAAACATCGCCGAGAACCGGCACGATACGCGCGTCGGCCTCCTGCTTCAGGCTTCGCTCCTCATCGTAGCAGAACAAAACGCTTTCAATCTTGCTTTTTGCCTCTGCCGCATCGGTCGCGCGTACAAGGCAATAAATCGTCGCTTTCGTCGCGCTCAATAGTTCCTGCAGCAGACGGCCGCCCATCACGCCGGTGGCGCCGGTCAGCAGGATGTTTTCTACATCGTTCCCATATGTCATCGCCGATCTCCGTTCACAGCGTTCCGACCCGCATGCCGCCATCCATGGGGATCACCGCGGCATTGAGATAATTGGTTTTGCAGGTGGCGAGGAAAGTCACGACTTCCGCCACATCCTCAGGCGTGCCCCAGCGCCCGACCGGCACGATGGAGCGCACCAGACGTTCATCGGCCACCGTGTCGTTGATGCCCTCCTGTTCGAAAGGCTTCGACATGTTGGTCTTGCAGATACCCGGCGCAATCGCCGTGACGCTGATGTTGAACTGGCCGAGTTCCTGCGCCCAGGATTCCGAAGCCTTGATGAGACCGGCCTTGGAGGCGGCATAGGCCGCCCCTCCCCCTGCCCCCCAGATGCCCGCAATCGAGGCGATGTTGATGACGCGCCCGTAACGCTGGCGCACCATCGAGCGTGTGAATACGCCGGTGCAGTTGAACGCGCCCGCAAGGTTGACGTCGATGACCTTGCGGGACTGCGTCTGTCTGCGATCGTTGACGCAATAGGTGCGGTCGAGAATGCCGGCATTATTGACCAGCACGGTCACCGGCAGTCCCATTTTATCGGCAATGGCGCCGGATGCCTGCTCGACGCTGCCATGGTCCGTCACATCCATGGCGAAAATGCCGAGCCGCTCCGGATTGCCGGTCTCCCGCGCGAGGCGTTGCAGCGCGGCGACGTCGATATCCGTCGCCGCAACCGCATAACCCACCTCGAGCAATGAGAGGGTAATGGCGGCGCCAAAGCCGCCAGAAGCACCGGTAACGACCGCGATTTGCTGGCTCACGCGACTTCCTCGTCCTTGAAGGCGATTTCCATGACCTTGCGTGCATTGACGAGTGCGTCGGAAATGCGTTCCTCAAAGAAATGCACATCGTCCTGGTTCATCAGGAGGTTGGAATAGATGCGCGACAGCGGCGAGAACTGGATGCCGTGGCGCTTGCTCACCTCACGGATGATGATGTCGCAGAATTTCACCTTGTGCGAATAGCCTTCGGAACGATCCACCGGCTCTTCCTGCGAGTGATAGACCAGCGCCGTCGGCATGCCCTGAATGACGAGCGGCATGCCGGCGGCCTTGGCCGCGCGAGTGAAAACGCCGGAAATCTGTTCGGTGTAGCGGCGCATCCGCTCGTAGCAACCGGGGTCCTTTTCGACGATATCGAAAGTCGCCTTGATTGCGGCGAGACCCAGCGGATAACCGTTGAAGGTGCCGGCATGGATGACCTTGCCGCGCGTATAAAGGTCCATGATATCGCGCCGGCCGGCGATGGCGGAAATCGGCATCGATCCGCCGCCGAGCGCCTTGCCGAAGGTGGCGAGATGCGGGGTGACGCCCAGAATATCCTGCGCGCCACCGAGACCCAACCGCACGCCGGTAATGATCTCGTCGAAGATCAACACGATATTATGCTCTTCGCACAGTTCCTTGGTCCGCTCCAGATACCCTTCGACCGGGAAGATGCCGCCGCCATTGATGCAGATCGGCTCCATCAGCACGGCGGCGATTTCGTTGCCGTAGCGGCGGATGGTGGCTTCCAGCGCATCGATATCGTTCCACGGCAACATGAAACTCTGGCTTTCGAGCACGCCTTCGGCACGGCCGAGCGTATCGAGCATGTCGCCCTGGTATTTTTCCGGTACGGGAAAATCGAGATTGTCCTTCTTGCGGAAGCCCATGACGTTGTCGGCGTTGCCGTGGTAGTGGCCATGGAAGCGGATGAAACGGTTCTTGCCGGTAAAGCCGCGCGCAAGCCGCAGCGCATTTTGCACGGCTTCCGTGCCGCTCAGGCAAAAGCGCACCATCTCGGCGCAGGGAATATGCTTGATCATCAGTTCCGCCACCTCGATCTCCAGATCGCAGGTATCGACGGAGGTGACCTTTTCCATGTAGCGGATGAGCGCCTCATTATAGGCTTCATTGTGGTGGCCGACGAAAAGCGCGCCGAACTTGCAGAACAGGTCCAGATGTTCGTTGCCGTCCAGATCCCATACGCGGGAATTGCGGCCCTTGTTGAAAGGCACCACGAAGGCGCGCTCGGCATCGCCGAAATTATAATGGGTGCCGCCCGGCATCAGTTCCCAGAGGCGCTTGTAGAAATCGCGCGAAATCTTCAGCGTCAGCTTGCTGTCTGTATCCGTGATCATGGCTGTGCTTTCTCCAGTTAGGCCGGCTGTGCTGCCGGCACGGTTCCGATTGGCAGGGAGGAATTGGCTGAGGACGGTATCAGGTGCGGCGCGAAATTCTCCGCCCAGGGCCGGTAGCGATAAAGCGCTTCTGGCACCGGCATGCCCGCATGTTTGAGGGAGGCAAGCCGCGCCAGATAGGCCGCATTGCGCATTAGGAGATCTGCGATCGCGACGACGGAGCGGCTTTCGACCGCCTCATAGGGACTCCCGCGCAGCCATTCATTGATCGCGCCCATGGCGGGGCCGCACCATATCTGGTAGTCGACCGCGCGGGTTTTCTCGCCGGCAATCGCCCAGCGGGAGGATTGGCCGAGATACCACTGGAAGACCAGCGCCATGCGTTTCTTCGGATGCGCTTCCGCCGCTTCCACAATTTTAGGGTTGCCGCGCGACTGGAAAAACTGCCGTGTCTCCTCCCAGACCTGCGGCAGCGACTTCTGGAAAATCACGCTTTCCAGACTGGCGATCTCGACGGCGGGAATATCTTCGAGGCCGTCATATTGCTTGTAGAGATTGTAGAGCTTCTGCGCCCGCATGGCATACATGGTGCCGCTCTTCAGCACCTGCACCCTGGCCCCGATCTCGAACATGTCGGCGGAAGGTGCCATCGCCACATCGTCCGTTTTCGCGCGTCCGAGCAGCGTCTTCACCTGCGGCGAGGTGCCCGCCTCCATGCAGGCCTGATTGATCGAACCGGTGCAGACATAGGCCGCACCCATGGCGAAGGCCGCGTAAACCGCCTGCGGATTGCCAATGCCGCCCGCCGCACCGATACGAATGCAGAAGGCTTCGCCGCGAGCTTCGACGATCTCATCGCGCAGCGCCGCAATGGAAGGAAAGGCGCAGCTCAGCACGCCATTATCGGTATGGCCGCCGGAATTCGCCTCGACGGTGATATCGTCGGCCATCGACACCTCGCCCGCCATCGCCGCCTGCTCAGTGGAGATCAGGCCGTCCTCGACCAGCCTCGCCAGGATTTTTTCCGGGGCCGGATGGATGAAATGCTGCGCCACCTCGCGCCGCGAAACCTTGGCGATGATGCGGTGGCGGATGTCGATGCCGCCCTGCCCGCTTCGGACAAGCCCGGACGCACGCCAGTAAACGATGGCCGGCGAAAGGTTCATATAGGCTGAGGCTTCCACCACCCTGACCCCGTGGCGGATGCACAGGCGCACCACATCCATCTCCCATTCGGCGTCGCCGGGATTGTGCAGGAGATTGACGCCCCACGGCCCCTGCGGCAACGCCGCGCCGATGCGCGCCAGCGCCGATGCGACACGCTCGCGGCCGAGCCCGCCCGCGCCGAGAAAGCCGAGAAGCCCCTGCCGGCCAAGCGCAATCACCATGTCTTCGGAATTGATGCCGTTGGCCATCGCGCCGGCGTAATAGGCCATGCGCACGCCGTAATCGTGACGGAACGCCGGATCGCCAAGCTGCTGCGGTTCCAGTGCCGGCACCATGCCCTCGCATGCCTGCGCATTGTCGCAGGCTGTTTCAAGCGACAGCCGATCGCCGGTATTCACCACATAGAGCCGCTGGCCGAGATCGGCGAGAAGCCGGCCGGTCGCCTCGACGGAAGCGGCGCTATCGGCCTGTTTCCGCCATGCCCGCAGAAGCGGTGTGGAATTGATGTGCAGGTTCTCGTTCATGCTGCGGCCACCCATGGTGATTGGTCGTTGCGGCGACGGGAAAAACCGGCGCCGAGATTGTCGCAAATGCCGATGACATTGTCCTTGTGGATGATCTCGGCGACGAAGACGAAGGCTGCGCGCTCCAGCGTGACGCCATCCTCGCCATAGGCGACGTCGATCGACTTGCAGGTCAGGCGGTAGCGCAGCGTATCGCGCTGCGGCTTCACTTCGCCGCGGAACTTGGCGCTATACTGGTGATCGGTCAGCGTGTGGCCATCGAGACCGGGAGCCGAATAGAGCCCGAGATAGGCCAGATAGAATTTGAGGAGCTGTTCGCAGCCTTCCACCAGAAGCGTTCCCGGCAAGCAGGGGTCGTTCTTGAAATGCGCCCTGAAAGCCCAATGGCCGGGATCAATATCGCGCTCGCCCACCACCACGCCGAGGCCGAACGCCCCGCCTTTGGCATCGACGGACACCACCCGGTCGAGCATCCGCGCCATCGGCGTCCAGAGCTTTGGCGGAACGGCCTCGGTCCGATAGTCGGTCCCGAAGCAGCCGGCGGGATCGCCGGCGCCCAGCGCCTCGATCTCGGCCTCGCCAAAACGCTGTTTCGCGCAGGTGAGAAGCGGCACGAACGGGCTTCGCGCCGTGCCGTCATTCTTGAGGAACGATGAGGAATCCACGCCTTTGGACCGTTCCAGATCGCGCGGCAGGAAGAAGCCGGAATTCGCCTCCAGCCGGAAGACGGGACGCTCATCCGCAAGGCACCAATATTCATAGGAGACCAGAATATTGCGCCCGACCTTGAGGAAGGACTTGATATCCACCCGCCCCCGCAGCAATTCGCCGGCGCGCGGCATTTCGCCGTAAACGAAGGTGCGGCTGTCCACGGCCCGGTAGCGCAATTCGCCCCGGAAAAGCTGGTCGCAGCCGATGAGCGTGAAGGCGACGATCATCGCATGCGAGGATTCCAGCGCCACGAAAGCCGGAACCTTGCCCTCGCACATGAACCAGGCACCGTCAGGCAAATCGAGTTCCCATTCGATGCGGCACGGCTCCAACGCACCTGCTTTTGCGGTCGTACCGGTGATGCGTGACGCGAACATATAGGGCGGCGACGGCATGCGCGTGCGGATCGCGTAGCTATCGGCCAGCGCATAATCCGGCCCGAGCACGCGGCTCACCGAACCGTCCGTCAGTTCGATCAGTTGCGCTTCGTCGAACAGCGCGAGACGCGAAGGCACGGCCGTTTCGCTGGCCATCATTTGGCGCAGGCAGCGATAAAACGCCTGTTCGGTTTGCATGAAGCGCAGATTGGTGCGGGCATTGCGGACCGCCTGCCGCTGCTGCCAATCCAGCGGCAGGCGTTGGAGGCAGTCGGTAACCGGATTGGGGAAAGATTCGGCCACCACTGCCGGGGACGGCCGAAGCGGCGTCCCGAAGCGCGATTTTTGAAAGAGGGTTATATTGGCGGGATCGAGAATGATCTCGGGGATGGTGCGCTCGCGTCCAGTGAAAACCCTGACCAGCAGCGGATCGGCCGCCGGCGTCTGCGCCGCTGAGCGCGCGGCATGCGGCCGTGCCACGGCCGGGCTTTCCAGCACGATATGCGCATAAGCCCGGTCGACACCCATGCCGCTGATGGCCGCCAGCTGCCGCCCATTGGTGGATCGCGGCGACAGGCCGTAATGCAGAACCAGTGCCGAATGAATGAGGCTGAGCATGCCGGATGCCGCACCGAGATGCCCGTAATTGTTCTTTGAACTTCCTGCGGGAACCGCCGCGCCATAAACCTGCGCCAGCCCTTCCGCCTCGACACGCGCCTCCGTGTCCTGCGCCATGCTGTAGCGCTCGATATAGCTGATATCCGCAGGTCCGACGCCGGCTTTTTGCAGGCAGGTTTGCACCGTGCGCGCCACCGCATCCGCCGATGGCTGGAAGGTCACGCCAGGGGTCGTGTCGTGCTGAATTTCGAGCCCGCGCAGGCGCGCATAGGCACGGCCCGCCGCCCCACTCCCGGCCTTTTCCAGCATCAGCACGCCGCAGCCCTCACCCACGGGCTGGCTGCGATGGGGCGTGGCATAGACCATGTTTTCAAGCCCGCCGTCGCAGGCACTGCTCGCGAGAATGACCGCATCGACCATATTTTCGGAGAGCATGTAGCGCGCCAGTTGCAGCCCCTTGAAAGCCGAGCTTTCATGCGAGCAGAGCGCAAAGGCCGGTCCGTCGAGCCGAAGATGCGCGGCGACGCGGCTTGCGGCGATATTGCCGACCCCACCGGTAATGCCTTCCGCAAAAGGTTCCGGAAACAGGCTGTCCTTGACGATGCCTTGCAGCGCCTGCATCTGCTCGGCGGAAAGTGCGACGCCGCAGCGCTCGAGGCTGTCGCGCAATTGCCAGCCGATCTCGTTGCGCGCCTGATAGCGCAGGCAGCTATGATCGACATCCCGCGCGACGATCACCGCAATATTGCGTCTCTGCCCGTCAAGCGCATAACCCGCATCGAGAAACGCCCGCTCTGCCACGGGCAGCAGGAAGGCATGGGCGAGAAGATGATTGCCGATGACCTTGGGCGGCAGCTTGAAATGGCGGCAATCGAAATCGAAGCTCTCGATATAGCCGCCCTTCGGCGCTTCTTCCATGCCGCCGATGGCGAGAATATCGCGGCGCGGTTCGAGGCCGAGCCAGCGCGTGCGCGGCAGGGGCTGGAACCATTGGCGTCCGGTGGCGACGGTCTCGCGGAAGGTTTCGACATTGTCGGTTCCCGGCAGAGCCATGGCGATGCCGACAATATCCAGTTCGGCCGGGGCAGCAATCGGGGTGGTGGCAACGGCCGGAGCGGCTTCGCCGGCAACATGTTCGCGCAGCACCATATGGCCGTTGACACCACCGAAACCGAAGGCGTTGATACCGGCGCGGCGCGGTTTCGCCCTCTTCGCCCAGGGCCGGTTCTCACGCACGATATGATCGCGGTTGACGAGGCCCTTCGGCGTGGCGACGAGGTTTTCGATATCCAGCGTCGCCGGTATCAGGTCATGGCGCATTGCCAGAAGCACTTTTAGAAGGCTCGCCATGCCGGATGCGGTGAGGCTGTGGCCGTTATTGGCCTTGTTCGCGCCGAGAAGCGGCAGCGCGGCTTCGCCGAAAAAGCGCTCGATGGTGGAAAGCTCCACCTGATCGCCGGCCGGCGTGCCGGTCGCATGGCATTCCAGATAATCGATCTCAGGCGAAATGCCGGCATAGGCGCGCTGCAGCGCCAGCATCTGCCCATGCGGGTCCGGCAACAGCATATGTTTGGCGCCGCCATCGTTGGAAACGCCGATCGCCTCGATGACGCCGTAAATCCGGTCGCCGTCGCGGAGTGCATCCTCGTAACGTTTAAGTGCCACGATGCCGGCGCCCTCCCCGGCCTTCAGCCCCTGCGAGGCCCGGTCGAAGGGAACCGAGCGCCCGTCGGACGGAAACGCCTGCAACACGTTGAAGCCGTGGTCGAGATAAATATGATCGGCATGGCAGACCGCGCCGGCCAGCATCATGTCGGCGCTGCCATCGAGAAGGTAGGAACTCGCGACGCGGATGGCGTAAAGCGCCGAGGAGCACGCAGCATCGATGGCATAAGTCGGGCCGGACAGGCCGAGCGCCAGAGCCGCAATGGTGGCGTTGTGACTGCCGGTCATGAGGTTGAGCCCGGAAAGACCCGAGGCATCCCAATAGGAGGCGAAAGTAAAATCCGGCCTGTCGAGCAATTCGCGCAGATAAGGCTCGAGGATGCGATGGTAAAAACCCGACATCAGCCGTTTGCCCGAATGGGTCGGCATGCCGATATTGCCGGCAATCAGGCCGCAGCGCTGCGGCGACGAGCCGCTATCCTCAAGCGCCTGCCGTGCGGCATGCATCGTCCAGTGAAACAGCGGATCGAGCGCGCGAAGCTCATTTGGCAGCAGCCGGTAACCCTCGGCATCGAAACGGAAGTCACGCACATGCCCATTGCGGGTATAGCAGATGTGATCGGGCGTTCCCGGCTCGGGATGATGGTAAAGGCCGGGATCGACGCCCAGTTCGACGGCGGAAAGCAGGGAGGTGCAGTCCCTGCCCTCGACCAGATTTTGCCAGTAACGGTCGGGCGAATCCGCTCCGGGAAAAACGCATCCAAGACCCGTGATTGCTATCTGTCCCATCGCCATCGTCCTTCGTCAAATTGCGCGCAGAAGAGAGCGTTTCCGGCCTCAACGACCAGATACGGAATGCGGAAACGCGTCTCTCTGCCTGTTGTTACGATTGCCCCGGAAAGCCTTCGCTTTTCCGAAGAATTGTCGGGCGGTTATTCGGCCGCCTCGACCTTGTCTTCACGCCCCACCAGCCGCTCGCGCAATTGCCGGGAAACGGTGAACTGGACATCCAACAGCCGGAAATAAAGCTGCCCCACCTCGTCATGCACGGCGATATCCACCAGCAGGCTTGCCTGTGTGAGCGATTTGATCGTCATCGAGAGGAAGAACTTCTCACCGAAACCCAGCGTGGCGAAACGGTCGATGCGGCCGATGGCGGAAGGCAATCCGACATAGTCGCTGCCGAGGATCAGCCACAGCCACGGCGCCTGCATGAAGACGTCACCGAGATAGGCGTTGAAGGATGTGGTGCGGAACTGCCCCTGCATCGCCTCTTCCACCGGCGTCAGCTCGCAGGCGAGCGTCAGACCCTGCTCGCCGCCATTCAGCACCTCCCGCAGCCCTCGGAAACTCGGACCGTGGAACAGCAACGGGCCTTCCTGCGGCGTGCCATAGAGCGGATAACCCAAGGGCTCGTCATCCTTGCGCAGATCGAAGGAGCCGAGACGCGGGCGAAAGCTCATTTCACGGCTCAAGACCACGGTGCCGATATAGCGGTTGTGACGTTCGGATTCCGACCGGCTGGAAACCGAGATCGTCAGCGCATGCCGGTCGCCGGCAGCCAACGTCTCCGCCGCCGGCTCGATATGCGCTTCCAGCAGGCAGGTTTCCCCGCTCTCAAGGGCGACGCCCTTCAGAACCTTGAAGCCGAGCAGGGTCTCGAAACGGTAGCCGGGCAACATGTCTTCCGCAAGCTTTACCAGCCAGCTCGCCGCCGCCGTCGCCGGCAGGACGAAGCGCCCGTCGACCATATGGTCGGCGAGGAAAGGCGCGGTCCGGAGATCGACACTGCGCTCGACGATGCGCGATGTAGTGACGGTCTTGACCGTCCGCGCCACCTTGTAGCTTTCGCCACCCACCAGGATTTGCGCACCGTCGCCAGAGCCGAATTCGTCTGCGAAGAACTTGATACCTGTCTCCACCGGGATGATCGCCAGCCCGCGCTCGCTATAGGCTTTCTTGAGCACGTCATTGACCATGCCGCTATCCCATGGACCCCAGCCGATGCTGCGGACGAAAGCGTCGGGATAGTCCGCCTTGAACATATGCGCGAACTTGTTCAGCACCTCGTTCGCCATGGCATAGTCGGTCTGCCCGGCATTACCAAAGAAACCCGAGACGGAGGAAAACAGCACCAGATGTTTTATCGCCTCCGGCTGGAGCGCCTGCATGAGGTTTTGCAGGCCGCGCACCTTGGTATCGAAAACCGCAGTGAAATCCTCAGCCGTCTTTTTCTCGATGCGTTTGTCGGCCAGAAGACCAGCGCCGTGGACGATGCCGGTGATCTTGCCGAGGGTTTCCTCGACAGCGGCGACCGTGTGTTCGACATCCTTGGCGTCGGCGATATCGCAGGCGAAATAAGCCGCCTTGCCGCCAAGTTCCTCGATCCTTGCCAAGGTCTGGCGGATTTGCGCCGCATGGCGCGAGCCATTCAGCATTTTTTCCACTTTTACCGGCGTCGGCTGCTCGCCTTCGGCCTTTAAGGCTGCAATCGCCGCTGCCTTGAGGGCCTCATCGCCCTCAATGCCCTCGGCCCATTCGGGCAGCGGCGCGTCGATATCGGTGCGTCCCAGCAGGGCGAAACGGACTGGATGACGTTCGGCAAGGGCGATCACGCAATCGGCGGTAATGCCGCGAGCGCCGCCGCTGACGAGAAGCACGCTGTCCGCATCAAGCCCAGTGTCCTGCTGCGTGGCCACCGGTTCGGCGCGGCATATCAGGGTTATACGCGATCCTTCAGGACCACGTCCAACCTCCACCAGCGCCGTCTGCGGGTCTTCCAGCTCCTCGACGATGAGGTCGGCCGTCTCTTCGGCCGTCAGGTCCGGATCGATATCCACCCAGCGGCAAAAGACGTCTTCCCATTCGACGACGAGCGATTTCGTCAATCCGCCGACACTCGCGCCGGCCGCATTGAAGAGACCCCTGCCCGCCGTTCCCAGCGCACCGTCATATTGGCTGACGGCAAAGAAGGTGCTGCGTCCCTCCGCATTCGTCAGTCTCGGCCGCAGGACGCCGGCCAGGGTGAAAAGCGTCACGGCGGCGTCATAACCCGCCTCGGCAAAGACCTCGCCCATCGATGCCGCAGCGGTTGCGGGCTGCAGGTGGATGAACCCGCCGATGGGGCCTTCCGCCCGTTCGATTTCGGCGATCAAAGCCTCGACACCCGCTTTGCTTCGGTCCTGGAGACTGTAATCTCTCACACCGTCAATAGCCGTTCCGGCGGCTTGCTTTCTTTTGCCCTTTGCCGGTTTGGCCAGCGCGGACAACTGAATACGGACGACTCTCTGACCCTGCGCCAGCAGGCGCGTGGCCAATATATCGCTCAATCGCTTGCCGTCATCGACAAGCAACCAGATGCGGCCGGCGGCGAGCGAAAGCGGCATTCTGTCCGGCCGTGCAAGGTCCTGACGCACCACAATGTGACGATAGACGGAAGGGACAGCGATAACCGGCTGAGCAAGAGGTGCGAAGGCATCCTGCTCAGCCAAAGCTTTTTTTGGCTGGGAGGTCTCCTCGTCGCCGGTGCCGGAGAGCTTCGTGGATGTCACCACGCCGAGACGCTGGAGAGTCACGACGGAAGCGCCGGCCACGGCAGGCGCGCTGCCGGGGGCAGCAGGCTTCGGCGTTTCCGTAACGGCGGTCAGGGTCGACACGCCTTTGATATCGGCCAGCAATTCGTCGATGGTGCGCAGGAAGAACTGCGTCATCTTGTGGATATTGCTCATGGTTTCGATGTCAAAATTCTCGTCGTTGCGGTTCTTGTCCGCATCCTCCAGAAGCCGGGTGCCATTCGATAGACGGTCGAACATCGCACCGAAAATCTCCAGACGCTTTATGGAATCGATACCTAGATCGGCCTCGAGATCCATCTGATCACCGATCATGTCGACCGGATATCCCGTTCGCTCGCTGACGATTTCCGTCAATTCCCGCACCAGCCGCTCTTCGGTGATCCCTTCAAGCGTCGAAATTCGCGCCTGATCGTCGGGGCTGAGAACCCGAGCCGGCATCGCTATCGGCGTTACGATCTCTGCGGCGGGTGTGACGGCGGGCGACGAGCCTTTGATGCCGGCGAGCAATTCGTCGACCGTGCGCAGGAAGAACTGCGTCATCTTGCGGATATTGCTCATGGTTTCGATATCAAAATTCTCGTCGTTGCGGTTCTTGTCCGCATCTTCCAGAAGCCGGGTGCCATTCGACAGACGGTCGAACATCGCACCGAAAATCTCCAGACGCTTGATGGAATCGATACCTAGATCAGCCTCGAGATCCATCTGATCGCCGATCATGTCGACCGGATATCCCGTTCGCTCGCTGACGATTTCCGTCAATTGGCGGATCAGCCGCTCTTCGGTGATGGCTTCAAGAACGGCGATCCTCGACTGATCCTCGGCGCTGAGAACTGGAGCCTGAGCGGCGGCCGGCACTGGCTGAGGATCGGCTATTGCCGGCACAACCGGTTTCGGAGCGACAATGGCCGTAACCGGCGCAGCGAGAGGCTGCGGAGCCGGGACAATAGCGGGTTTCGCTACGGCCTGGGTTGCGGGCGCAAAACTCTGCTGATGCGGCAATGCCAGCGGCTCCGCCGGTTTCGGCATTTCCAGCGTGTTCGGCAAAAGGGCCGGAATAGGCGGGCGGCTGCGAACCGCCTCGCCGCTCATCAGCGACATCTGGTTATCGAAGTAGCGCTCATGGTTGAGATGGTAGAGTTCCTGATTGCGCTCCAGCAATTGCAGGCTGCGGGCCAGACTTGCGGTCATGCTCTCCATCTGCGGATGGCCGTGGAACTTCTCCAGCAGGCTGTGCTGCTTGCTGACCAGAGACCCCAGCATGTCGATATAATCTTTCTGGTTGGTCTGGAACTGCTGGTGAAGCTGGCTGAGCAAATTCTGGCTTTCGATCTGCCTGTCCATCTGGTCCGGCTTCGGAATATTCTCGGATTGGCGCGTCATTGCTATCTCGATCCTGTCAGTGGCATGGGAGGACAAAGTGTGGAGAACGGGTTTGGCAACCGACGGGAAAACCGGAATGTTCTGCGTCGGCTGAGGCTCGGCCTTGGGGTCCGGATAAACAATCGGGCCGGGCATATTTCGTGCGGTGCGCTCGGCGAGGAATTTCTCCACCACGCGCGTATCGTGGCGCAGCGCATGTTCGCGCCGCTTGCGGTTCTTCTCGGTCAGGTAAAAGCCGCCCTGAAGGGTGAAGCTGGAAGCCTGTCTGGTCGGCCGCTCCTCCGGCGGGCGCTTGCGGGCATAGGGGTCGGCGTCAGAGAGGGCAACGCCCTCCACCACCAGCTTCGCCAGCGCCCGGCGCAATTGCACCGCTTCTTCGCCATTGGCGCTCGGATTGAGCGAAACCACCGCATGCGGTTTGCCCTTCAGAATGTCGGCGGTCAGTTTGCCGAGAATGCCCTTGGGTCCAATCTCGACGAACAGATAACCGCCATCGGCGTAGAGCCGCTCGATCATTTCTCGAAAACGCACTGGCTGTACGAGTTGCCCAACCAGCGCATCGCGATAATGCGCAGGGTCTTCGCCATAGGGTTCGGCCGTTGCGCTGGAATAAAGCGCGCAGCGCGGTCTTGCGAACTCGACGCCGGCAATACCTTCCCGGTAGGGATCGGCCGCATGGCTGACATAGGATGTGTGGAAGGCTGTCGAAACCGGCAGGGTCTGGCTGCGGCGGCCACGCTGCGAAAGCCAGGCATGGGCGCGCGCAATCGCCTCGGTCGAGCCGCCGAAAACAAGCTGTTCCGGCGCATTGTCATTGGCGATCACGATATCCGGAACGGCGGCAAGCAATTCCCCGGCTTCCTCATAACGCATCTGCGCGGCAAGCATCGCGCCCGGATCGGCAAGACCGCTCGGCATCTCGACCGCGCGGCCGCGGGCAAGCGAGGCCCGGTGAAAATCCGCATCCGAAAGCACGCCCGCCGCCCAGAGCGCGGTCAGTTCGCCATAGCTGTGCCCGGCGACGAAATCCGGGGTAAAGCCGAGACGTTGCAGCAGCCGGAAATAACCGGCGCTCACCGCGCCGATGGCCGGCTGGGCATTGGCGGTGCGGGTCAGTTCACGGGCCTGCGCAAAAGTTTCCTCATCGGAAAAGGCCGGCGGCGGATAAATGACAGCCGACAAAGGCGGCAGGCCGACGTCGCGCGCCACGGCATCGGCATCTTCCACCGCCTGACGCAGCTCCGGATAATCGAGGGTCACGCCCGCGCCCATATTGACATATTGCGCGCCCTGCCCCGGGAAAAGCGCAACGACACGGCCCGCGACCAGCGCCGCCTCGGGCCTGTAATAAATACCCGCCGGATGTTCCAAACTATTGTCGGGTTCGGATTGCAGCAGGGTCAAGGCCTGCGCCAGCAGCTCGGAGGCCTCTTCCGGCGTCACTGCGGCGAAAGCCAGACGAGCGGAGGATGGCGCAGGTGCGAGCCTGCCGCTATCAGCCAGATGGGCTTCGAAAAAGGCGGTCTTCGCCTCCCCGGAAAGCTGTGAAAGAGCGTCGCGGCAGGTCGCCTCCAGCATGGCCGGGTTCGGTGCGTGAAACGCCAGAACCTGCGCCGACCGGCTCAGCCTGTAGGCCTGCTCGCGCGTTTCCGGTTCATATTCTTCCAGAATGACGTGGAAATTGGTGCCGCCAAAACCGAAGGCGCTCAAGGCGCCGCGCCGCAATTCGCCGCCCTGCGGACGCATCCATGGCCGCGCCAGCGTGTTGACGTAGAATGGCTTGGTCAAAATCTCGGTGGGTTCTTCCACATTGATCGTCGGCGGCAGGACCTTGTGATAAAGGCCAAGCGCCACTTTCATCATCGCGACAGCACCGGCGGCACAACGCGTATGGCCGATCTGCGATTTGATGCTGCCGACAGCGATGGAATGGCTCGTATCGATACCTTGTTCTTCGGACAGCCTGATAAGGCTTTTGATCTCAGTCTCGTCGCCGGATTCCGTGCCGGTGCCATGCGCCTCGATCAATTGAATATCCGCCAGCGTCAATCCCGCTTGGGCATAGGCGCGCTTCAGTGCCTTGACCTGCCCCTCGGAACGCGGCGCGAAAATGCTCTTGGCGCGGCCGTCGCTGGAAGCGCCGAGCGCCCGGATCACCGCATAGATGCGGTCGCCGTCGCGCTCCGCATCCGCAAGCCGCTTCAGCACCAGATAACCGACGCCATCGCCCAGCATCATGCCGTCGGATTTTTTGTCGAAAGGCCGCGAACGGTTGCTTTTCGACAAAGCGGGCGTCTTGCTGAAGCACAGGAACGAGAAAATCGAATTTTCGAGATTGACGCCGCCGGTCAACACGGCGTCGCAGCTGCCATCCGCCAATTCGCCGATGGCGGCCTTGATAGCGGCAAGACTGCTCGCGCAGGCGGCATCGACCATATAAGAGGTGCCGCCGAGATCGAAATAGCTGGCGATGCGGCCGCAGGCCACATTGCCGAGAAAGCCGGGAAAACTATCCTCGTTCCATTCCAGCGACAGGCCCTGCAACCGCTCGATCGTGTCCTCCGCCACCTCTGCGGACAGGCCGCTATTGAGGAGGATATTGCGCAGGAACGGTATCTGCTGACGCACCGCCAGCGAAAACGCCGTATTGCCGTTGCCGGAACCGCCCAGAATGACGCCGATCCGGTCGCGGTCGATCTTGTCGGCCCCCGCCCCCAGAAGACCGGCATCCGCCATGGCCTGTTTTGCCACATGCAGCGCGAAAAGCTGCGCCGTGCTGATCGATTGCATCATCAGAGGCGGCAGTTTGAAACCGACGGGATCGAAATCGATCGGCGGCACGAAGCCCGCCTTGCGGCCATAGACCTTGTCGGCAGCGCGCGGATCCGGATCGTAAAAATCTTCCGGCCTCCAATATTCGACCGGATCGACCGTATCGACGTCGCGGATCGCGTCGTGACCGTTCACGATATTGGACCAGAAATCATAGAGATCGGCTGCATCGGGAAAATGGCTGGCCATGCCGACGATAGCGATCTCCAGAGGCGGCGGTGCGGGAGTGTGGTTCTGCGGCATCACAATAATAGTCCTTCCCTGGGGACGGAAAGCAGCGCTCCCGTCAGAGACAAGAAAAATCAGGATGTAATTCGAGTTTTCCGCGCCGTAGCGCGTACATAGGCCCAATCAATACTCCAAAATCGGAATATTAATTCAGTGTATTGATCACTTAATTTCGCACTTAGGCGTCTAAGGACGTATAAAACATATATTCATTCACTTGAAAAGCATTAATATACTTTACGTTGAAGTTTTCATAATTCAGACATCTTTGGTTGAGTTGGTGAAAACTGGCAATCAAAATCCACACATCAACGATCGGATTTCTCGTGGACACAAGCGAGCCCGCCGCCGCATGTCGGCGGCTGCCGGAGACAAGAAATAAAAACCGCAGTCCGGTTTTCCAGGACTATTCGTACGGGCCTATGCCCCAGCCGTTGCCGGCGTCGGACATCGTCCGGTTTCATCCGCTGCATTGGAATATTGCCGTGCCGAAAGGAAGCGGCCGATGACCAGATGCATCATCTCGGCTTCTTTCAGGGGCTGGAAATCGGGATCGACCGCCAGACGCGAGAAAACACCGTCAATCAATGCGGCAATCCAGGTGGCGGCGCGCTCGGCGTCGAGATTGGCGTCGATCTGTTCGCGCTCCATTCCCTTGCGCACGAGATCGGCGATGCCCGCGCGAATTTCCTGGTCGGCGGTGCGTACAAGCGCGTGAATGGCTGGATTGCGAATGGCTTCGGAAGCGATTTCCAGCACCAGCCGGGCATAAGTCGGATCGGTCGCAAGCTCCAGCGAGGCGTCGACGAAACCCAAAATCGCACCGAACTGATCGTCCGCTGCGCCGAGTTCGGCGAAATAGTCGGCGGTTTCCCGTCGCTCTTCGGCAACGATCGTTTCGATGATCGCTTCCTTGCTGTCGAAATAATGGAAGAGATTGCCGGAGCTCATACCGACCGCCGCGCAAATCTGCGCCGTGGTGGTCTGGTGAAAGCCGTTTTGCGCGAAGCAGGTGATGGCGGCCTCGATAATCTGCTGCCGCTTGGCTTCATGCTTGGCTGGATCCAGCTTGCGGGCCATGATTGCTCCTATAAATTAATTGAGCACTTAATCCATTAATTATATCGCGGTCGCCTGTCAACCCGTCCTACCCGTAAAAGGCGAATGGGGGCGGAGAAGAACCCGCCCCGCTAGGATTTTGGCTGCCAGACGTATCAGGCGGTCAATTCAAACCGCTCGCATTCGCGAAGAAAAGGCAGTTTTATCCGGGTTTCATCCAGCAATTGGCGGGAGAGCCGCCGCTGATGCACGGTTGGCTTCACATTGGCGTGAAAACATATCTCGCCCAAGGGGTCGATGACCATGCTGTCGCCGTCATAGGAGAGATCGTTGCCATCGATACCCACACGGTTGACGCCGATGACATAGGACTGGTTTTCGATGGCCCGGGCCGGCAGCAGCGTTTTCCAGTGGGAAGCCCGGCGGGCGGGCCAGCTCGCTATATAGATCGCCGCATCATATTGGCCGCGATTGCGCGACCAGACCGGAAAGCGCAGATCGAAGCAGATGAAGGGAGCGATGCTCCAGCCCTTCAGCTCTATCAACTGCTGCGCCTGCCCCGGTGTGTAATGCTCGTGCTCGCCCGCATAGGTGAACAGATGCCGCTTATCGTAATGAATGAGCGTGCTGTCCGGGCGCGCCCAGATCAGCCGATTGAAATAACGCCCGTCCTCGGCAATCGCCACGCTGCCCACGATATCCGCGTCGTGCCGGCGCGCGGTCTCCAGCAGCCAGTTTACCGCAAGCCCATCCATGGGTTCCGCCACGGCCTTCGGGTTCATGCTGAAACCCGTGGTGAACATCTCTGGCAGGACGATCAGATCCGTCGCCTCGATCTCATCGAGATGCCGGTCAAATTGCTGCAAATTCCGCTCGGTATTTTCCCAGGCCAGATCGGCCTGCACGAGCGTTACGCGAAGATCCTTATCACTCATCAATATCTCCTTGAAAACATGGGTTTAACGACAAACAAGCCAGGTGCGGACAAAACTGCCCGTCACCAAAAAACGGATGGAAAAACGGCGTCCCGCCGGAAGCAAGCGATGCAGCGGGCGCGTCAGGTCCAACCGCAATTCATCGCGGCCGGGCTTTTCGAAAAGGCGCGCCGCCTGGAAATCGAAATGGCGTCCAACCACCGGATAAAGCGCCTTGAACAGCGTCTCCTTGGCGGAAAACACCAGAAAAGGCAGTATGCCTGCGTCACACTCCTCGCGGTCGGCGATCAGCCTGCGCTCTAGCGGCTCGAGGGCGCGCTTCAGGATGACCTCCATTACCGCTCCCGGCTCGATTTTTTCGATATCGACGCCGACCCTCACGTCGCAATCATGCGTTACCATGCAGACGCAGATGCCGTGGGAATGGCTGATCGAACCGCTTATGCCTGATGGCCATACCGGCTCGCGCTTGTTGCCGATGCCGATCGGCTGAGGGCCATGCCCGAAAAACGTGAGCGCCGCCTGCCCCAGAAAACGGCCCGCGAGAAACTCCGCCTGCCGCTTGGGAACCGCTTCGGCCAGGAGTTTCGGCATCGCCACCTCCAGTCGGTCGAACAGGGCCGTCCGGTAGAATGGCAGATGATATTGCACCTCGAGCGCGATGACGTTTTCCGATCCGGTATCGAGAAAAACCGGACCAGAGAGGAAACCCTCGGATCGTCCGACGGTGGCGGCGATATGCTCGTGCACGGCGGGCGCCTTCAGGCCTGATATCCGATAATCCGCCATCATCCCTGCCCCTGCACCGTTGCGGCCTCGCCTTCGGCTATCCGACGCTCCGCCCCTGCCCGGTCTGCGGCGGTCACGGAAGTGAGATGCTGCAGCCTGCGGCCGAGCCAGCCGCGCAGATCGTCCATATAGGTGAAGACCACGGGCACGAAAACGAGGCTCAGCAGGGTGGATGTAATCAGGCCGCCGATCACGGCAATCGCCATGGGCGCGCGGAAACCGGCATCCGCCCCCACCCCCAGCGCCGCCGGCATCATGCCGGCAACCATGGCAAGCGTGGTCATGATGATCGGGCGCGCGCGCTCGACGCCGGACTCCACCAGCGCCCGTTGGCGGCTCAGCCCGCCATTGCGCTTCTCGATGGCGAATTCCACCAGCAGGATGGAGTTCTTGGTGACGATCCCCATCAGCATCAGCAACCCGATGACCGCCGGCAGATCGAGCGCGCCGCCATAAAGCAACAGGCCGACGATTGCGCCGCCCACCGAAAGCGGCAATGCCACGAGAATGGTGATCGGCTGGAGAAAATCCTTGAAGAGAACGATCAGCACAGCCAAAACCATCATCAGGCCAAACAGCATGGCGGCGCTGAAACTCTGGAACATCTCGCCAATATATTCGGCATCGCCATATTGCACCTGCCGCACACCGGCCGGAAGCGAGGCCACGGCGTCGAGCGCATTGATGCGCTCCAGCGCGACGCCAAGCGGAATGCCGGCGAGATCGGCGCTGATCGTCACCCGCCGCTGGCGGTCGAAGCGATTGAGCTGCCCCGGCCCTTCCGAGACCGAAAGATCGGCGACCGACATCAGCGGCAGGCTGCCATTCGCCACCGATACCCTCAGCATGCCGAGCGTATCGAGATTGCTCTGCGCTCCCCGTTCGATCATCACGCGGATCGGCACCTGCCGGTCGCCGATATTGAACTTGGCGGAATTGGCGTCCGTATCGCCAGTGGTGGCAATGCGCGTGACGGCGGCGATGGATTGCGTGGACACGCCAAGCCGGGCCGCCTCGTCAAAACGCGGCCTGATCTGCAATTCCGCCCGCGGCAGGGGCTCGGTGGTCTGCACATTGGCGATGCCCTCGATGCCGCGCATGCCGGTTTCCACGGCAAGAGCCGCAGTGGCGAGCTTCTCAGGCTCATCGCCGACGAGGATGATGGAAATATCGCGCGCCGCATTTTCATTCTGGAAGGCGAAGCGGATATTGGGGGTGCGGGCAATCAGGCCTGCTGCGCCAAGCTCGAACTGACGCTGGGAAAACGAACGCTCGGAAGTCGGCACGAGAGTGACCAACAGCGAGGCACGGGCAACGTCGGGGCCGTCATCCGTCCTGCCGATGGAGGCGAAGACGCTTTTGACCTCCGGCATTTCCCGGAGCGCTGATGTCACCGACTGCACGGCACTGTCGGTATCGCGCAGCGTCGAGTCCGGCGGCAACTCGATCAGGATACGCGACAGGCTGCGGTCGTCGCTCGGCAGGAAGCCCGAGGGCAGAAGCGGCACCAGCAGGAAGGAACCGACGAGCACCAGAACGCCGATGCCGCAGGTTTTCAGCCGATGGCGAAGCGCAAGTTCCAGAAGCGCCACGTAACCCCGGCCTATACGGGATTTTGGCTGGGATTTCAGCGCGCCGTGCTCTTCATGCTTCACCGCCTTCGGCACGAGAATATAGGCGGCCATCAACGGCGTCACGAGACGCGCCACCAGCATGCTGGCGAGTACGGCGACGGAGACGGTCAGCCCGAACTGCTTGAAATATTGGCCGATGACGCCGCCGATGAAGCTGACCGGCAGAAACACCGCGACGATGGTTGCGGTGATGGCGAGAACCGCAAAACCGATCTGGTCCGCCGCATCGATAGACGCCTGAAACGGCCGTTTGCCCATATGCAAATGCCGGTCGATGTTCTCCACCTCGACGATTGCGTCATCCACCAGAATGCCGATCACCAGCGTCAGCGCCAGAAGGGTGATGCTGTTGAGGGTAAAATCGAACCACAACATCACTGCAAAGGTGGGCAGGATCGAAAGCGGCATGGCGACAGCCGCGATCAGCGTCGCCCGCCAGTCGCGCAGGAACAGGAAGACGACAACGACGGTCAGCGCAGCACCTTCGATCAGCGTCTCCATGGCGACCTGATAGCTCGCCCGGGTATAATCGACGGTCGAGAGCACCCGGTCGATCTCGACACCCGGATAGATGTCGACCAACCGCGCAATCGTGGCATTGACGGCGTCTTCAACCGCCGTGTCGCTCGACCCCTTGGCGCGAAACACGGAAAAGCCGACCACCGGCTCGCCGTCGAGACGCGATAATTCGCGCGGCTCGGCCTCACCGTCCGTTACCTTGCCGAGCGTCGCGAGCGTCGTCCATTGGCCGTTCGGAAGGCTGATGGGCCGCTCCGCCAGTTCGGCGGCGGTGATCGCGCCGCCAACCGCGCGGATCGACTGTTCCTTCTCGTTGAGCCGGCTTCTGCCGCCGGGCACATTGGTGTTGAAGGCCTGAACCTGATTGTTGATATCCTCGGCATTGATGCCGAAGGCGATCAGCTGGTCCGGATCGAGCTGGACGGTGATTTCGCGGCTCACACCGCCGATACGCTGCACCCGCTGCACGCCCTTGGTTGTCAGCAATTCGCGGCCGATGATCTCGTCGACGAACCAGGAGAGATCGACGGGCGACATCTGCGCGGCGCGGACCGCGAAATAGAGGATCGCCCCGCCCTCGACATCGAGGCTGGCGATTGTCGGCTCCTCGATGTCACGCGGCATTTCGGAGCGTATCTGCGAGACGGCCTGGCGCACGTCATTGGTGGCGCGGGCCGTATCGATGCCAAGCTGGAATTCCACCGTCGTGGTGGAAAGCCCGTCGCCAATGGTCGACTGGATATGTCTTATGCCGGCAAGGCCGGAAATCGCGCCTTCGACCCGCCGCGTCACCTGTGTTTCCAGTTCCGCCGGCGCGGCGCCCGCCTGAACGATGGAGACAGTGACAATCGGAAAATCGACGCGCGGATTGGCGTTGACTGGCAGCTTCATGAAGGACTGGATGCCGACAAGCGTCAAAAGCAGGAACAGGACGATGGTGGGGATGGGGCGGCGGATGGCCCATGAGGAAATATTGGTCATCAGCGATCCGCCTCCTTCTGCGCGACTTCGCTGACGCCGACGATCTCATCGCCGTCGCGCAGGAAGGCGCTCGCGCTTTCCACGATGCGCTCGCCGGCACTCAACCCTTCGAGGATTTCAACGACGCCGTTCTGCGCCTGCCCCACACGAACGGCGCGGCGCGCCACCCTGTTCTCATCATCGACCACCACAAGTTGGGCCGCACCTTCGCGGCGCAGCCGCAATGCTGCTTCAGGAACGGAGACGAGGAAGCGGCGCTCGCCGAGATCGACCTTGCCGCGCGCGAAAGCCCCGGCCCTGAGATCGGCGGAGGGCGGAACCGCGATGCGCACGATGCCGAGGCGGCTCTGGGTGTTGACCGCCGGTTCGACGACACGGATGGTCCCCTGAATGGCCCGACTGACGCCATTGACCGCGATTGCCACGGATTGACCGGTTTGCAGGGACGGCAGCACCCGTTCCGGCGCTTCGGCGAGAAATTCCAGTTCGCCATCCTGCAACAGGCGAAACAGCGGCTCAGTACTATCCGGCATCGCGCCGATACGGGCATGGCGCTTCCTGATGAGGCCGGGTTTCGGCGAGAGGATCTCGGTCCGCTCCAGTTCGAGACGGTGCTGGGTCAATTGCGCCTGCGCGCCCGCCAGTTCGGCACGCGCGCCCTCGATCTTGGCCTGTGCCATGGCCGCCGCGGCGCGGCGCTGGCCAAGCTGTTCCTTGCTGACGCTGGAGCCGGAAAGACCTTCGGCGCGACGCAGATTCTCGCTCGCCTCGATCTCCGCCGCCTCGGCCTCGGCGAGTGTGGCATGGGCGCGGGCGACGGTCGCCTCCGTCTGTTCGACCTGGGCCGCGAGCGTCTTGCTTTCCAGCCGCGCCAGCAATTGCCCGGCCGCAACCGTATCGCCGACATCGACAAAAACCTCGACGATGCGCTGGCCGGTCACGGCCGTACCGATGGAAATATCGTTGCGGGCGGCGAGAAGGCCGGCAACGTCCTGCCCGGCGTTGAAACCATAAGGCGCTGAGGTGACGACGGACACATGCGGCCGCACCTTGACGGGCGTCATGCTCACGGCGGGCGCCTCCTCAACCGGCAGTATCAGGCAGGCCCCGCCGCCTGCAAGTCCAATGGCGAGCAGCGCCCACCAGAACAGGCGTCGCGAAGGTCGTCGTCCGGTCGTTTCTCCGGGTAGTGGCCGAGGGTTTGCAAGCTGAGGATTTGGGAAAGAGGAATTCAGGTCGTTCATGGCAGGACGGGTCCGGGTTTGAACATCGGGTGCGGCAAAAACTGCGGCGCACGGGTGGTTTGATCGCATCTCGAAGGAACAGGTGGTCGCCCGCTCATGGCGGCGATTTCGCCAGCGCACGTGCGGCCGGGCTGAGGAAAACCCAGAACACCAGCAGGCAGAGCGTGGCGCTGAGCCCCCACAAGAACCAGGCGGCGCCGGCGGCCTGGAGGCCGAAACCGGCGATCAGCACGGCAAGCGGCGTCGCCATCATCGCAATCGCCGCCGTGGTTCCAAGCACGCTGCCGCGGATCGCAGCCGGCGCGCGTTTCAGAAACATCGCATTGGCGAGCGGGCCGAGCGCCCCGGTGGAAAGACCGATCAGGGCGGCCGCGATGAGCAGCAAAGGACCGCTCTCAAAGAACGCGATGAGGCCGATGGAGAGCGTCGCGCCGGATATGCCGGCGAGCAGCACGGCCCGGCTGTTCCACGAGTGGCCGCGAATGGCGAAAACCACCGCAGACAAAGCCGCCCCTGCCCCGGAAACCGAGAGAAACAGCCCGAGGTCGAGGACATCCGCTCCGCTGGCCTTAAACAGTACCGGCAGGACAACGGCGTTGAGCGCCCCGAAAACCGCCAGCATCACCATGGCGACGACAAGCAGAAGACGCAAAAGCGGCTCCGTCAGCAGAAAGCGCAGACCTGCAAATGTCGCATCGCCGCGATCCGCACCGGCGGATTTGCGCCTATGACGCGGCAAACAGATCGCGCCGATCACGGCAGCGAGCAGCGAACAGGCCGCCGTGATCAGCAGGGCATATTCCATCCCGAAAGCGGCAATGGCGATGCCCGCGACCGGCGGGCCAAAAATCATCGCCGCATTTTCAAGCAATTCATCTATCGAGGTGACCCGCTCGATCGGCATCCGGGCGATGCGGGCAAGTTCCGGCACCCTTGCATCATGGGCGATCATGCCCGGACCGTCGAGCAGCGCCCCGACCACGATCAGGCCGAGCAGAAGGCCGATATCCATGTGCCCCGCCATCATGAGAAAGGGAATGGCCACGACGCTCAGGGCGCTGGCGAGATCGGCGGTAACCGCAACGATGCGCGAACCGAAACGGTCGACGACGGGGCCGCCACAGAAAGCGCCGATAACCAGCGGTATCATGCCCGCCGCCGCCGCCATCCCAGTCCAGGCGGCATTGCCGGTCAGGGACAGCACGATCCACGGCAGCGCAACGGCCGCCACCGCATTGCCGAAAAGCGACAGGCCTCCGGCAAGGATGACGCCATAAAGCGGCGCACGGCGATGCGGAAGGCCGAGCCCGCGATAACCGGATGCGGAAACCGTTTCGAGTTGGCAGCAGGACGTCGCAAGAGGCATCGTCTCAACCGTGCTGCTGTCTGAAGGCATAACACTCTCCAAGTTTCATCTGCTCACGGCGCCGCCGGTAAGGAGGGAAGGCGGTAAATATCCGGCCGCACAGGTTCCCGGAGCGACGCGTATGAACGATCCTCACACCTCGCCCGCCCGGCTTATTTCAGCCACTTATTTCATTAATTAAGTAGTCAGTCTATTTATTGCGACGGATGTTTTTTTTGTCAAGCGGGGCTTGAGAAAAATGACAGGGTGACGGGAAATGTCGTTTGCGGTCGCGTGTGCAGGCGATGTCAGGCGATGGTGAAGGCTGGACATTGGGGCAGCTTTTTCTGCGCCCATACGCGACAAATTGGCTCCCCGTGCCGGAGCCAGTCCTCGACCCTCATTTCCGTGCTTGTCACAGGGATTCAGCCGACGCGTGTTTGCGCGGAGAAAAGCCTCTTTTCCGCGAAGAATTGGGGTGAATATGGATAGAAATAATATAATTATATCAAAATTTAAACCAGACAATATAATGTAATTTCAAAACTCACCAGACGCCTCCCGGCGTCTCAGGTCCAGTTCTTCGCTATAGCGCCTCAGCGTATGGCTTTCGGTAAGCAATCCGACAGGGCGATTTTCGATCTTGTCATTAACGACAACCAGCGCTTCGCTCTCCGCCGCATCAAAGGCTGCCGCCGCCTGGCGGGCATTCATGGTCGGCAGCAACACATCGTTCTTGTATTGCAGATAGGTTTCGAGGCTGATCTTGCTGGGGTCGCGATCCATCGGGTCGGCGTAAATTTCCGGCACGAGGACGATGCCGGCATAACGCCCGTCATCATGGGTCATGATTACCCGTTGCGTCGAGCCGAGCGGGAACTTCTCCTTGAAGGCCGGGAGGCCCATGCTGACATTGGCCTTGCGGATATCGGCGCGCATCATCCTGCCGACCGTCAGGTCGCGGATCCAGCCAATATCATGGGCGCTGCGAATGCTCTCACCCCGCAGGTGAAAACGCCAGGTGGCGAAGGAGTAACCGAAGGTCGTGCGCACCACGAGCGAAGTGGTGATGACGGCGGCAAGCACCAGCGCCGTGATCTGAAAGTCGCCTGTCAGTTCCAGCGCCAGAAACGTCATCGTCAGCGGACCGCCGATAATGGCGGCGGCAAAGGCGCTCATACCGATCACGGCATAGACGATAGGCGCTGTCGACCCATAGCCGATATACGGTGCGCAGAGCGCGAAAATCTTGCCGAGCAGCGAGCCCATGAACAACGACGCGAAAAACAGGCCGCCGCGGAAATTCGAACCGATGGAAATGGCGCTGGCCGCCGCCTTCAACAGGAACAGTCCGGCCACCCCGTATATCGTCAGTTCCGCATCGATATTGAGATGCAGCGCGCCATGGCCGCTCGACAGCACCTGCGGTGAAATCAGCGCGAGCCCGCCCACCGCCACGCCGCCGATGGCAGGACGCAGCCAGCTCGGAATGGCGCTTTTGCGTGCGGTTTCTTCGATGAAGGACACCGCCTGCATCAGCACGATGCCGATGGCCGCACATACGACGCCGAGAAAGATGGCGGGCACATAATCCGCCGGTGTTACACGGCTGGCATCGACAATATCGATCGAGATACCATGGCCGCCGATGATCCCGATGACCGTCGTCGCCACCAGTGCCGAGACGATGAGCGGCGCAAGCGTCACCACGGTATAGGTGCCGATGATGAGTTCGATGGCGTAGAACGCCCCGGTCAGAGGCGCATTGAAGGCAGCAGCAATCGCGCCCGCCGCACCGCAGCCGACAAGGATACGCATGTCCCCTCGCCGCAGCTTCAGCTTGATGCCGATCTTCGAGGCGACGCCGCTGGCGATCTGGGTGTAACCGGCCTCCAGCCCGACGGACGCGCCAAAACCGTTGGAAACGACATTCTGCACGCAGACGATGATACTGTCCGTCAACGACAACCGGCCGCCATGCAGCGCATTCGCCTCGATGGGGTCGACCATGGGTTTCTTGCGGGTCTTCGAAAGGATGAAGATGATCAGCCCGAGCACGATGCCGCCGATGATTGGGCCGGCAAGCACGATCCGTCCGGAAAGATCGCTGCTGCTCAACCGCTCGACGCCGAAAACCAGCAGATGCAACGCCGTGCTCAAGGCGCCGATCAGCGCCACCAGAAAGCCCGCCGCAATGCCGATGAAGACGGCAAGGAGCACCAGTCCCAGCTCGCCCCGCCGAAACATCGCCCGCAGGCGACTGGCGCGCAGATTGTCGAAAAAGCTCGCCATACTGGGTGCACGGAAAGGCTTGGTCGACATGCTGTTCCTTTTCAGGCGGCGTCAGGCTGCTTCGAACTCGATCTCGAAACGCATCTGATCATAGGCCGGTTCGACATGATCAGGCGTTTCCCGCATCACCGTCTCATAATCGAGCGGAATATGCATGTGGGTCAAGATCGCCCTTTTGGGTGCGAATCTCTCGATCCAGCCAAGCGCCTGTTCCAGTGAAAGATGGCTGGGGTGATACCGGTGCTGCAGCGCGTCGATGACGAGGACATCGAGACCGGCAAGCTTCGGCAGGCTTTCTGCCGGAAAATCGCTGACATCGGTGCAATAGGCGACGTCACCAATGCGGAAGCCCAGCGAATGCACATCGCCATGCTGCTGCATATGCACGTTGAACGGGATCGGCCCGCCTGCCCCATCGACGATCAGCGCCGCGTCGATATCGGCGATGATCCGCGGTTCGACGATGGGCGGATAGCTGCTGCCCGGCGGGGTCTCCAGGCAATAGGCGAAACCGTCCTTTATCCGCGCCATGGTAATGGGATCGGCATAGATCGGAATGCGGTTTTGCTGAAGGGCGAAATAGATGCGCAGATCGTCGATACCGTGCAGATGGTCGGCATGGGCATGGGTGTAAAGCACCGCATCCACCGCCTCCACCTTGGCCGCGATCATCTGCTCGCGAAAATCCGGGCCGGTATCGATGACGACAGTCGTCCTGCCGCCATCCGGGCCGATCTGCTCCACCATGAAGGCCGTTCGCGTGCGCCGGTTCTTCGGGTTTTCGGGATCGCAGGCGCCCCAGTCGCCGTTGATGCGCGGCACGCCGGGCGACGACGCGCAACCGAGAACCGTGAAGCGACGACGGTAGATTGCCACACCTACACCCTTGTCATCTTGGAAAAGCAGCGGAAGGCGTTTTCGGTGGTGATTTCGGCCATGCGCTCATAGGAAACGCCATGCACCTCGGCCAGAACCTCAGCGGTATTGACCACATAGGACGGCTCGTTGCGCTTTCCCCGCCAGCGCTTCGGCGCAAGATAGGGCGCATCCGTTTCCACCAGCAGCCGGTCCAGCGGCACGGTGGCGGCGATATCGCGGATGTCCTGCGATTTAGGAAAGGTCAGAATGCCGGAAAAGGACACATAACCGCCAAGCTCGACACCGGTTTTCGCCAGCTCGGGACCAGCGGAAAAGCAGTGGAGAATGAAGGGGAATGGTCCCTTGTCGCTTTCGGCGCGCAAAATAGCGGCCATGTCGTCATCGGCGCTGCGGCTGTGGATGACAAGCGGAAGCTTCGTTCGTCTTGCTGCCTCGATGTGGCGAATGAGGCCGGTCTTCTGGTCTTCCGGCTTCTGCGTATCGTAGAAATAATCCAGACCCGCCTCGCCGATTGCCACGATCTTGTCATGGCTCTCCGCCAGCCGCACAAGCTCGTCGGCGGAAATATCCAGTTCCTCATCGGCATTGTTCGGATGCGTGCCGACCGAACAGAAGACCGACGGATATTTTTCCGTGATCTTCAAGAGTTCGGGCAGCCGGCGCACCCGGGTCGAGATCGTCACCATCTGGCTCACACCCGAAGCATGGGCGCGGGCGATGATATCGTCGCGCTCAGCCTCGAAATCGGGAAAATCCAGATGGCAATGTGTATCGATCAGCATGGGTCTGGCCTTCACGCTTCCGGTGCGACGTAACGCGGGAAGACCGGCTTCGGTGCTTCCAGCGGCGTGCCCGGAACCAGACGGCCCGCTTCGCCGAGTGCGGCAAAATCACGTTTGTCGGCAGGGGCAGCAACGAGATCGAGCAGCTTCCCGCAGGATTCCGGCATGAAGGGCTGCAGGAGAATGCCGATCTGGCGCACCACTTCTGCCGTAACGTAAAGCACGGTGCCCATGCGCTCGGGATCGGTCTTCTTCAGTGCCCACGGCTCCTGAGAGGCAAAATAGCGGTCGGTCTCCGAGACAACGGCGATGATGGCCGCAAGCGCGCGGTGGATGAGCTGCTTGCCCATTTCCTCGCGGCAAATTTCAAGCAGCCCATCGGCGGAAGCCAGCATCGCCTTGTCTTCTTCGGTGAACTCACCGGGCGTCGGGATCTGGCCTTCGCAATTCTTGACGATCATCGACAGCGAACGGCTGGCGAGATTGCCGATACCGTTGGCAAGATCGGCATTGATGCGGGTGGCGATGCCCTCTTCGCTATAGCTGCCGTCCTGGCCGAAGGAGACTTCGCGCAGGAAGAAATAACGGACCTGATCGAGACCGAAATGGTTCACCAGATTGGCCGGATCGACGACGTTGCCGAGCGACTTAGACATCTTCTCGCCCTTGTTGAGCAGGAAGCCATGCGCATAGACCCGCTTGGGCAACGGCAGCTTCGCGCTCATCAGGAAAGCCGGCCAATAGACCGCGTGGAAGCGGATGATGTCCTTGCCGATGATATGCACGTCGGCCGGCCAATATTTCGCACGCGGGCCGTTCCTGTCTTCGATGTAACCCGTGGCGGTGATGTAGTTGGTCAGCGCATCGACCCAGACATACATGACGTGTTTCGGATCGTTCGGAACCTTGATGCCCCAGTCGAAGGTGGTGCGGGAAATCGACAGGTCCTTGAGGCCGGATTTGACGAAGGAGATGATTTCGTTGCGGCGTTCTGCCGGGCCGATGAACTCCGGGTTCTCCTCGTAGAGCTTCAGCAGCTTGTCCTGATATTCGGAGAGCTTGAAGAAGTAGCTTTCCTCCTCCACCCACTCGACCGGCGTGCCCTGCGGCCCGTAGCGAACGCCGTCAGCGCGCACTTCCGTCTCGTCCTCGGCGTAATAGGCCTCGTCGCGCACGGAATACCAGCCGGCATAGCTGTCCTTGTAGATGTCGCCGCTGTCGGCCATCAGGTTCCAGATATTGCGCGAGGTCTCGTGGTGACGCTCTTCCGTGGTGCGGATGAAATCGTCGTTCGAGGCGTTGAGCAGCTTGCCCATCGCCCGGAACTGGTCGGAATTGCGCTCAGCCAGTTCTTCCGGCGAAATGCCTTCCGCCCGCGCCGTCTGCTGCATCTTCTGGCCGTGTTCGTCGGTGCCGGTCAGGAAGAACACATCCATTCCGTCCAGGCGCTGAAAGCGTGCCATGGCGTCCGTCGCAATCAACTCATAGGCATGGCCGATATGCGGCTTGCCGTTAGGATAGGAGATCGCGGTGGTGATGTAGAATGGTGTCTTGTCTGTCATGACGGTCTATCGACTTTACAGGCTGTTTTTTGGATAGACCGCTCTTAAACCATTGTTCGCAGCAGCGAAAGGCAGAGCGTACGTTTTGTACGACAGCTTGCAGACAAAGCGGATTTGGCGAGCGCTTGGCTCCGCACTCCGTCACCCCGGACCTGATCCGGGGTCCAGCCACGGCACGGACGCGCCGTGGCTGGATGCCGGATCCAGTCCGGCATGACGGAGGAGAATTTATCCACCGTCGAATCGTACATTCCGCACGATCCCTCGCCTTCAAGCGCCGCGAATATCTTCCAGAATGGAAAGCACCATCTGCTTCTTGTCGAGATTATAGGCCTGCGCCACGGTGATGCGTTCCGAGAGCGCCGAGGAAAGCCGTGCATGTTTCTCTGCCGCTGCAATATCGCCCGCCATCGCCGCCGCCCTTGCGCGTTCCATCAACTCTTCCGTCACATGCTCCATGAAGAAGCCGAGAACGATGTCGCCATCCTTCTGTGCCAGAACCTCGGCAAGCTTATGCATCTGCTTGCGCACGCCGGGCCCTTCGGAAGCCATGACCTCCGCAAAGGCCTCGACAATGTCGGAGCCGCCGTAATTCATCAGCTTCAACGCCTGCGCCACGCTGCCCTTGGAGGCGGCGAGCAGGGCGTCGCGTTTTTCGCCTTCCGGGCTGATGCCGAGATGATCGAGGGACTGCACCATGGCCGCATCAGAAAGCGGCAGGAGCCTGAGCGGCATGCAGCGTGAACGGATGGTCGGCAGCAATTTTCCCGGCGCATGGGAGAGAACGAGGAACATCGCCCGTTTCGGTGGCTCCTCCAGTATTTTGAGGATCGCATTCGCGGCGTTGCGGTTGAGATCGTCGGCGGGATCGATGATGACGATACGCCAGTTGCCGGTGCCGGAGGTCTGCGAAAAGAAGTGCCCTGCCCGCCGCACCTCGTCCACGGTGATGGCGGATTTCACACGGCCGGTCTTTTCATCCACCGGACGGGTCAGATGCAGCAGATTATGCGAGGCCCCGGCAGTGATCTGGCGGCTGACGAGAGATTGCGGATTAGGATCGGCGAGAAAATCCGGCGCCAGCGAGGGATCGGGATGGTTGAGCACATGATTGGCGAAACGGAAGGCAAGCGTCGCCTTGCCGATCCCCTCCGGCCCTTCGATCAGAATGGCATGATGGCCCTTGCCGGAGCGATAGGACTGCGCGAGGAAGGCTTCCGCTTCCTCATGCCCGAAAAGCTTCGTGTTCTGCTGCGGCGCAATCGCACCGTCGAGAACGCCCTGGACCTCACTCATGCGCCGCGCCCGCTGCTGTTTTCAGCTGTTCGAGCAAGGGTTCGACAAAGGACATGACATCCTCCGCCACTTTTTCTTCCGGCTGATCGGCGTTGACGATCCGGCAACGACGCGGCTCGGCAAGCGCGATGTCGAGATAGGCCTCACGCCGCTTCTCGTGGGTCTCGATTTCCTCTTTTTCGAACCGGTCCGGCGCAGCGCCTTCATCCGCGCGCTTTCTGGCGCGGGCGAGCCCCTTTTCGGCGGCAATATCGAAAATCAACGTCAGTTCCGGCACGACGCCGTCAATCGCAATGCGTTGCAACGTCTCGATGAAATCCGGCTCCAGATTGCCGGTCGTGCCCTGATAGACACGCGACGAATCGAGGAACCGGTCGCAGAGCACGATCTCACCGCGCGCAAGTGCCGGGCGAATGACCTCTTCGACATGGTCGTTGCGCGCCGCCGCAAACAGGATCGCTTCCATGCGCACCCCGAAGGATTCCGCAGCGCCGGATAGAAGAACATGACGAACGGCCTCCGCACCTGGCGAGCCGCCCGGCTCACGCGTCACGACCACCTCGAAACCACGGCCGCGAAGCGCCTCGGCAAGCGTGCGAATCTGCGTCGACTTGCCGGCGCCTTCGCCGCCTTCGAAGCTGATGAACAATCCGGTCTTTTCGGCCAATGTCACGTCCTGCACGGGTTTCCTCGAATTCGAAATGCCTGTTTACAGCATCGAACCGAAATCTGTGAAGCGCTTTTCAGAAAAACCGATGCCTGAACAAAAGCATAGGAACAAGGTCGCGCATGGAACAGGCTTTCAGAGCCAGAACAGCAGCAGTTCCTTCAGCGCACCTGTCGCATTCTGGGTGAGAGACCCCTTGCCGACTGCCGCCTTCGTATAAAGCGGCACTTCCCGCAACAGGCGCTCGCCCGAAAAAATCTTGAGCGTTCCGGCATTCGCCCCGACGTCCAGCGGCGCATTCAGGGGCCAGCGATAGACGATACGGCCGGAAATACGATCCGGATTATTGACCGGCACCAGCACGCTGACATCTTCCTTCGGCGAAAGATCGATATGCGAAACATCGCCGCCATAAACGCTGACAGACCCGACGGCTTCGTCCTTGCTGAAGAGATGGCGTTTTTCAAAGGCGGTCAGGCCCCAGTCCACCACCCGGCGGGCCTCTTCCTGCCGCGTCTTGTCGTCCACGATGCCGGCAAGCGCCAGATAGACCCGGCGGCCTTCCCGCTCGGCCGAAACGACAGCGGCAAAACCGCTGCCTTCCGCAAAACCGAGACCGAGACCGTCGATACCGCTGCCGGGCATTAGCAGCGTATTCTTGTTGCGCTGGAAAATCCGGTTCCATTCGAAATCCGGTTTGGTGAAAAGCCCGTAACGCTCGGGATAGGTATCACGCAGATGTTGCGCAAGACGCACCATGTCCCTCGCGGTCGTCCGGTTGCCGGGGTCGGGAAGCCCGGTCGAATTGGTGAAGGTGCTGCTGCTCATGCCCAGTTCGCCCGCCCGCGCCGTCATGCGCTTGGCGAAGGAGGCATCCGAACCCGCCATGCCTTCGGCAACGACGATGCAGCCGTCATTGGCGTTCTGCACGATGATGCCGGTCAAAAGATCGTTGATGCCGACGGAGGATTTCAGCGCCGCGAACATGGTCGAGGTGCGCGAGGGCGCGCCGCCCGTGCGCCAGGCATATTCCGAGACGGGGTAAGCCGTCTCTGCCGTCACCTGCCCCTTTGACAACGCATCCAGCACCACTTCCACCGTCATCAGCTTGGCAAGCGAAGCGGGCGGAAAAGGCTGATTCTCGTTTTGCGAAAGAAGCACCGTGCCGGTTTCGGCATCGATCATATAGGCCTGTTCGGCCTTTGCGATGAAGGGGCCGGTCTGCGATTGCACCGGGCCTGCACTGAAAAACGCAAACGCTGCCGCTGCGACGACCGAACAATAGGAGCGATGAATGGCCTTGCGCATGAAACCGCCCAGTTCTGCCTGCCGTAACCGGCTGCCCGCGATAAAGGCGAGAGGCCGGCCGTATCCTTCAATTCGTCAGCGCGACTTCGCCTGCTGACGCTTCACATGGGCGAGTATCGATTGCTCGTTGAGCGCGCCACGGTCGACGAGCACGCTGTCGAAGGCGCTCGCGGTCCTGGAGACCGTAGCCGATTCTTCGGCATAGGCCGCCGCAAATTTGGAAGAAGGCGTCGGCACGCGCAGATAATTGCCGCCAGGCGCCGCCGGCTCACGCATGAAATTGCCTTCCGGGCGCTCCGCCAGGATAGGACCGATTTCCGGCAGGATCGCGAACTGCTCGAAAGCCGGCGCCGGGCCGTTGACCAGCGGCATGGCCTGAAGCGCCGCATTCTTCTTGGAACCGACGAGCGCCGTCTGTGTGGAGCCGCCATAATTCGGGTTGGACGCAGGAGCCGGAACGAAATTCGGCGAGGCCGAAGCCACCATCACGCCCGTCGCGATCTGCCCTTCGGGCGCCACACCCGGCGAGCGCGAACCCTTCGGAATATAGGATGCCATCAGATAAGGCATGTCGTGACCATCGAGCGGTGCGCGACCGGCATATTGTACCCGCACATTGGCCGTGCCGGTGGCCTTCATGTCGAGAAGATCGGCCGTCTTGCTGGAAACGTCGATCAGGCGGCCTTCGTGGAACGGTCCGCGATCGTTGACGCGCACCAGAACCGAAGCGCCATTTTCCATGTTGGTGATGCGCGCGTAGCTCGGCAGGGGAAATGTCGGATGTGCGGCAGAAAGATGTTCTTTGTCGTAGACCTCGCCATTGGCGGTCAGGCGACCATGGAAGGCGGAACCGTACCAGGAAGCAAGACCGGTTTTATTGTAACCCGGCTCTTCCTTCGGGAAATAACGGCGGCCCTTGACGGTATAGGCATTGCCGATCAGCTCTCGCCCGCCACCCTTGGGTATGGCCTTGCCATCGGCCACACGCGGACTAGCTTTGACGCCATATTCGGATTCGGAAAAATATTCCTTGCTGCGCTTGGGCTTAGGCTTGGTCTCGGATGTCGTGGAACACGATGCGGTTGCGGCGCAAAGCACGGAAATTGCAAGCCACTTCACGCCCGACCTGGCGTTGATGCCGAGTTTCTTGACCGTAGAATTCAAATCGTCTGCCCCACGCTGCTATTGGCTCGGAGAACCGCACCCTCACTTGCCTCGATTATTTGCCCCTGCCATCGAAGCACCTAACAGTCGCTTAATCTTGTGCATAACGTGGCGAAAATGCGAACGACTTCTGCAAATTCGATAAAATTGTAACGAACGTGGTTAATGATTTCTATCTTTTGAGCCCACCCGTCGGGCCGGATTTACCCGCCTCAACATCTCCCGCTCACCGCGTCTGCAAGGAACAAACGGACGGCAACCGCGTTCTCTTCCCGCAAACAAACGAGCTTTCCGCCGGTTTCGGCTGAGGGAGGAAACATGATCAAGATTATGAAAACCACAGCTCTTGCGATGGGCATCGCCCTGGTATCCTTCGCCGCGCCGATCCCCGCAGGTGCGCAGGACATGGAACTCAGAATCGGCCCCGACGGCGTTCGCCCCGTCATCCGCGATCGCGACCGGGACTTAGACCGCCGCGGCCCGCCTCGCATGCGTGGCTGCAGCGAACGCGAAGCCCGCGCCGCCGCCCGTGAAGCAGGCCTGCGCGATCCCGAGGTCGTGCGCGTCACCCCGGGCCGTGTCGTCGTCGAAGGCTTCACGCGCCGGGGACCGGATCGCATCACCTTCGCCAATGAACGGGGCTGCCCGGAAATCTGATTGGATGAACACATGGAACCCGCCACAAGGCGGGTTTCTCATTGGCGCTGAATTCGAGCCATTCCAAAGCTGATTAACGCGATCGAGGCATCCCTCGTCGCAGCGTTGTTCGAATGATTTTTGCGCTTTATGGCAGATGGGGTGGGATTCGAACCCACGGTACGCTCTCACGCACGCCGGTTTTCAAGACCGGTTCCTTAAACCACTCGGACACCCATCCATCGGTGGTGACGCTTTATAGCGGTTTGAAAAAGGCCGTCAATCCCGCCCGGGCGAGCCGTGTCGCCCTTCTCTTACGGCTGGCATATCATTGCCCCGGGGTCGTTGCCGGCGGCAGCAGGGATCCGTCACCTGAAGGTATCGAGGGCACCTGCTGAGCCGTATCGAATAGCGTCAGGCTCAAAACGATTGCGACAAGCACCAGCAAAAGCGCCACGAAGAGGATTCCCGATTTATCCATGCGTCTGCTCATGTCACGTTATGTTAAAGGCGAATATGTGCAATTCGAGGCAATGCGAAGAATAAAGCGAAAGTCTGTCAAGTTGTCTTACAGATTGTCCAAACTCATCGTTTAAAAATCTGCTGGTTGAGCGAAATTTATGCATAGGCGTACTGTTTGGGGCGGAAATGGCCTATCGCGTCAGCACTATTGTCACTTATATCAACCCATCGCTCCCGGGCATTGCCCAACTTTCCCCGAGCGATCAACCTGCCCCGCCTCTTTGCGGGGCTTTTTTCTTTTTTGGCCCAGAAGGCGAAGCGCGGCCAAAAAAGGCCAGCGGCTCTCCATACCGCCCTCACCTCAGACGCCGATGCTCGGCCCGCCATTGCCATGCCGCCCGTCACCGCGGAGAATATCTTCGAACAGGTTCAGCAGCGCCGGCGGCAAGGTGTCGGACAATTCCGAGATGATTTCGTTGGCGCGATTATAGGAGTAAATGGCTGAGAGCGTCAGCACCAGCAGCACGATCCACGGCCAGATCGGCTTGCGCCTTTGCGGCGCTCCGTTCGGTTGTTGCGGTAAAGTCATGCTGGCACCTTCCCTTCAGGCCTTCACGCGCGGCTCGCCTCCGGGCGCATAGGCGGTTTTCTGCAGGAAACGGAATATATTGCCGCACTGGGCGCAGCGGATCATGAAATCCGTCGGATCGCCCGAGGCGCGCTCCGCGCGAAATCCACGCGGCATTTCATCGATGCGAAAATCGACGTCCCGGCGGCTCTTGTCATCCGATTCCGACGCTTCGGCAAAACCCTGATGACCACATCTGGAACATTCGAGCTTCCGGGAATATCTGTCGCGCGCTGCCATATGCCGTCCTTTGCTTGGTGGTTATCAGGTAGCAGCGGCAAAACATCATTTCAATGCCGATCGCCCCGGGTTAAAGCTTTGCACGGCTATTTCCCGGCCGGAAACCCATCCGGCGGCCGGAACGAATATGGAAGCCCATGAACGACCAGAAACCCCTGCTTTCATCGTCACTCATGCTCCGGGCCGCTCTCATCGCCGGAATTCTTCTGGTCTTTCTCGGCCTCCTCAATGTCGGCATCAAATGGTATGGCGAGCGGATTCTCCAGGCGGGCCATACGACGGCCACCGAGGAGGTTGAGATCGTCATCGGCAACGACCGGCTGAAGCTTGCCAAAAACACCCTGCGGGCGCCTTCCGAGCGCCTCGGCGGGGAACGCGAGCGCGTCGACCTTTATCTGAGCTGGCCTGACCTCAAGGGTTATGAGGAAGCGAATCGCGCCGTCTTCGACGATCCGGCGCAGGCGGCCGGGCTGATCTTCATCCAGCTTTCGCAAAGCACCATGTCCAAGGACATGTCCGGTCGTTTCGGGCCGATCTATTCGCGGCTGACGGAAGGAGAGCCCGCGCCGCTAAAGCACGGCCTGCTGCTGCACCGCCTGCGCGCCGATTCCGGTTACGGCAAGGAAGTCATATTGACCGGCGAGCGCGAAGGCAAAAGCGCCTATGTGGTGCGCTGCCTGCTGCCGCAAACGCCGCAGGCGGCCACCGGCAGCGATTGCCAGAGGGATATTCACGCCGGACAGGACCTTAGCCTGTTCTATCGTTTCTCCTCCGCCCTGCTGCCACAATGGCAAAAGCTGGACGCGGATGTGAAAAACTATATCGAGCGCCGCCTCGTAAAAGACGGAAATCGGTGAAACAGCACGGCACAGATTGCGTGCGAAAAGTCGCATTTTATGGAAGGCAGATACCTTTCATAAACCACTTGGTAACGCCATCCCGATAAAGTTTCTTCCCGGAGCATCGGGCGGGGCGTGTCCGAGCGGAACAGAAATATGCGATTGAAGAGTTCAGCAGTGTTGAAAAGTCTATCTGGGGCACATTCGCGCAAAGCGGGTGCGACGTCTTTCGTAAGGTTTATTGCGCTAACCCTTGCTGCGGCGTTCATAACCGCAACATCCGTTCAGACCGCAAAGGCCGATCCGAAATATGCGGGCATCGTCATCGATGCCAAGACCGGCAAGGTCCTCTATGGCGAGGATCCGGACGGGCTGCGTTATCCGGCTTCGCTGACGAAGATGATGACGCTTTATCTGACATTCGAAGCGCTCAATACCGGACGTATCTCGCTCGATTCCAAGGTACCGGTGTCAGCCAACGCCGCCAAGGAGCCGCCATCCAAGCTCGGCGTGCGCGCAGGCGGCAGCATCACCGTGGAACAGGCTATCCTTGCACTCGTCACCCGGTCCGCAAATGACATGGCAACCGCGCTCGGCGAATATCTCGGCGGCTCGGAAGACCGTTTCGCCAGAATGATGACCGCCAAGGCCCGCGCACTCGGCATGACCCGCACGACCTATCGCAACGCCAACGGCCTGCCCAACACGGCGCAGATGACGACGGCACGCGATCAGGCCCGTCTCGGCGTCGCGCTTCGCCAGCATTTCCCGCAATATTACGGCTATTTCTCCACCCGCACCTTCAATTTCGGCAAGCAGGTTATCGGCAACCATAACCGCCTCGTCGGAACTGTGAAGGGTGTGGATGGCATCAAGACCGGTTACACACGTGCAGCCGGCAGCAACCTTGCCACATCGGCACAGCTTGACGGCCGCTCCATCGTCGCCGTCGTTCTCGGCGGCCGCTCCAGCGCTGCCCGTGACGCCACCATGCGCAAGCTTGTCGCAACCTACCTGCCGCAGGCATCGCGTGGCGGCAACAGCAACCTCATCGCGCAGACCCGCTCAGCGCCTGTCGAAGAGCCCGTCGCCGTGGCCGCTGCTGTTCCGTCTGTGGCAGTTGCAGCAACCGCAGCCGGCCTGCCCAATTCCGGTCCGGTGCCGCAGACCCGTTACGAAGAAGCGCCGGTTACCGCCTTTGCAGGATCCTCTTCCAATGCAGCCGTCAAGGCCATGGAAGCCGCCACCTGGCAGAAGGGCAAGGATCCGATCAATCAGGCGCCCGCTGCGCCGGACCCCAAGTTGATCACCAACTCGACCAAGGTGGACAATATCGTCACCGCCTCCACCACGGCGCCTGTCGTCTCCGCCCCTTCGGTTTCGGCCAGGTCCGAGGCTCCGCAGGGCGGCTGGGTGATCCAGATCGGTGCATCTCCCGATGAGAACTCCGCGCGTGGCCTGTTGCAGAATGCGCAGGAAAAGGGCGGCGCGGCACTGCGCTCCGCAAAACCCTTCACGGTCGCCTTCAGCAAGGACGGCTCCCAGATCTACCGCGCCCGTTTCGGCGGTTTCGATGGCCAGAACGCCGCGGTAAATGCATGCAATGTATTGAAAAAGAAAGGCGTCAGCTGCTGGGCGTCACTCCAGTAACAGACGTTTCCACAGGCGGTGGTTCATGGTCGAAACATCGCCTGTATCCTCGAAGTTTGTAATGTGTAGCGAGGCTTTCCAAGATGGCAGTCAACGAGAATTATTCGGACATTGCGTCTGGCAACGGGCATGGCAGCCTGTCGGTTCTGCATCCCATTCACGAGGCGGCGATGCGTATCGCCGATCTCGGTCTTAATCGTTCCAAGGCGAAGACACGCGATCTCGTGGCGCTGCTTCTGTCGCATGGCGCCCGCGCCTGGCGCTCCAATCAGCCGGAAGCGAACATCCACCTTCATGTCGCGAGCCGCTCGGGTCGCGCTCCGGTCCATATTCGCATTCGCTGAAAATCAAACGCAATCGACAAGACACAAACAAAAAACCCGCGGAGCCTGAGCGCCGCGGGGTTTTTCTTGATTGGTCACCGAAGATGACGAGGCGGCTTACGCCTCGTTTTCCGGTGCCTCCGGTGTATCGGGCAGATCGTCGGCGGCATCTTCGCCATTGCCGTTCTCTGCTTCGTCATCGCCTTCCGGCTCGTTGATGCGCTCCACGGAAACCACCTTCTCATCCTTCGCGGTCGAGAAGATCGTCACACCCTTGGTGGCGCGGCTGGCGATGCGGATGCCGTTGACCGGCACGCGGATGAGCTGACCGCCATCGGAAACCAGCATGATCTGATCGCCTTCTTCCACGGGGAAGGCCGCGACAAGTTCGCCGATCTCGTTGGTCTTGGAGGTATCGGTGGCGCGGATGCCCTTGCCGCCGCGACCAGAGGTGCGGAAGTCGTAAGAAGAGGAACGCTTGCCGAAGCCCTTCACGGAAACCGTCAGCACGAATTCTTCGCGTGCCTTCAGTTCCTGATAGCGCTCTTCGCTGAGTTCACCCTCTTCCGTCACTTCCTCGCCGACGAGCGCGATATCGTCCTCATCCACGCCTGCGGCACGCCGTTCGGTAGCCGAGCGCTTCAGATAGGCCGCACGCTCCCACGGTTCAGCTTCCACATGGCCCACGATGGTCATGGAGATGATGCGGTCGCCCTCGGCCATGTTGATGCCGCGCACGCCGACGGAGTTGCGGCCGGCAAAGACGCGCACATCGTCCACGGGGAAACGGATGCACTGGCCGAGCGCGGTCGTCAGCAGCACGTCGTCGCGGTCCGTACAGGTTTCGACGGAGAGGATTTCATCGCCCTCCTCGTCCAGCTTCATGGCGATCTTGCCATTGCGGTTGACCTGCACGAAATCGCCGAGCTTGTTGCGGCGAACCGTGCCGCGCGTCGTCGAGAACATCACATCCAGCGTTTCCCAGGTCGTTTCGTCCTCGGGCAACGGCATGATGGTGGTGATGCGCTCGCCGGGCTCCAGCGGCAGCATGTTGATGAGGGCCTTGCCCTTGGACTGCGGCGTGCCGATCGGCAGGCGCCAGACCTTTTCCTTGTAGACGATGCCACGCGAGGAGAAGAACAGCACCGGCGTATGGGTATTGGCAACGAAGAGACGGTTGACGAAATCCTCGTCGCGCGTCGCCATGCCGGAACGGCCCTTGCCGCCGCGACGCTGCGCCCGGTACGTGGTCAGCGGCACGCGCTTGATATAGCCGAGATGCGAAACGGTGACGACCATGTCCTCGCGGGCGATGAGGTCTTCATCGTCCATATCGGGACCGCCCTCGACGATCTCGGACCGGCGCGGCGTGCCGAACTCGTCGCGGATGGCGACAAGCTCGTCCTTGACGATCTGCTGGATACGCAGGCGCGACGACAGGATTTCGAGGTACTCGGAAATTTCGGCACCGATCTTGTTCAGCTCGTCGCCGATTTCATCGCGGCCGAGCGCCGTGAGGCGGGCAAGGCGCAGTTCGAGAATGGCGCGGGCCTGCTCTTCCGAGAGATTATAGGTGCCGTCTTCATTGATGCGGTGGCGCGGATCGTCGATCAGACGGATCAGGCTTTCCACATCCTGCGCCGGCCAGCGCCGCGTCATCAGCTCTTCGCGGGCCGAAGCGGGATCGGGCGCATGACGGATAACCCGGATGACCTCGTCGATATTGGCAACCGCAATCGCCAGACCAACCAACACATGCGCACGCTCGCGCGCCTTGCGCAGCAGATATTTCGTACGACGGCTGACGACATCTTCACGGAAGGCCACGAAGGCGCGCAGCATGTCGATGAGCGTCATCTGCTCCGGCTTGCCGCCGTTCAGCGCCACCATGTTGCAGCCGAAGGAGGTCTGCAGCGGCGTATAGCGGTAAAGCTGGTTCAGGATGACTTCGGCATTGGCGTCGCGCTTCAATTCGATGACGACGCGATAGCCCTGACGGTCGGATTCGTCGCGCAGGTCGGAAATACCCTCAATGCGCTTTTCCTTGACCAGTTCGGCCATCTTTTCGATCATGTTCGCCTTGTTCACCTGATAGGGAACTTCGGTGATGATGATCTGCTCGCGGTCGCCGCGCATCGGCTCGATGGTGGCGCGGCCGCGCATGATGACCGAGCCGCGGCCGGTCTCATAGGCCGAACGGATGCCGGAACGGCCCATGATCAGCGCACCGGTCGGGAAATCCGGGCCGGGAATGATCTGCATCAACTCCGGCAGCTCGATCGCCGGATTGTCGATCATGGCGATACAGCCGTCGATGACTTCCGAGAGATTGTGCGGCGGAATATTGGTGGCCATGCCGACCGCAATGCCGCCTGCCCCGTTGACAAGAAGGTTCGGGAACTTCGCCGGAATGACGACCGGCTCCTGCAGGGTGCCGTCATAGTTGTCGCGGAAATCGACCGTTTCCTTGTCGAGATCGTCAAGCAGCGAATGGGCGGCCTTTTCCAGACGGCATTCGGTATAACGTTCTGCCGCCGGCGGATCGCCGTCGATGGAGCCGAAATTGCCCTGCCCGTCGATCAGCGGCAGGCGGAGCGACCAGTCCTGCGCCATACGCGCCAAAGCGTCATAGATCGCTGCATTGCCGTGCGGATGGAATTTACCCATCACGTCCCCGGTAACGCGGGCGCATTTGACGTATTTCTTGTTCCAGTCGATGCCGAGTTCGGACATGCCGTAAAGAATACGGCGATGAACCGGCTTCAGGCCGTCTCGCACATCGGGAAGCGCGCGGGACACGATGACGCTCATGGCGTAATCGAGATACGACCGCTGCATTTCCTCCATGATGGAAATCGGTTCAATGCCTGGCGGAAGTTTTCCGCCGCCGGGGGGGCTCTGGTCAGTCAAAACGGATCACATTCTCTGTTAAGAATCGGATGGATTTTTATAGCGGAAACAGCCACGTTAAGCCAATTTCCCGGCGAGTTTTGAACAGGCTTTTGCGTCATTTGCAAGACGAACGCCGCTTTTCACGATTTAGCCCGGCAAAAGCGCCGCCGCTCCCTTTCAAAGTGCCGGCGACTTGCGTAGGCTCCGCCCTAAAAACAGATAAGACGGGGAAAGAATGGCCAGCAGCGAAACGCTCATCAACGCGCTTACCACACTTCTGGTCACGCTCGATCCGCCGGGCCTTGCCCCCGTCTTTCTGGCGCTGACCGCCGGCATGACGCGCGACCAGCGCAGCCAGGTGGCGCTGCGCGGCTCCATCATTGCCTTCGGCATTCTCGCCGTTTTCGCGCTCTTCGGCCTTGCCATCCTCAATCTTCTTGGCATCTCGCTCGGCGCTTTCCGCATCGCCGGCGGCCTGTTGCTGTTCTGGATCTCGTTCGAGATGATTTTCGAAAAACGCCAGGAGCGCAAGGAAAAGACCTCCGAGATCGCCATCACCAAAGACCACCTCCACAATCTGGCGGTCTTTCCGCTGGCGCTGCCCCTGATCGCCGGGCCGGGCGCCATTTCCGCCACCGTGCTACTTGCCGGCTCGATGAAAACCACCGTCGAGATGCTGGTGCTCATCCTGATCCTCGCTTTCGCCATGGCCCTCGTTTATGCCGCGTTGATCGTCTCGGAACGGATGGACCGTTTTCTCGGCAATACCGGCCGCGCGATCCTGACCCGTCTGCTCGGCGTGCTGCTTGCCGCCCTTTCCGTGCAATTCGTGGTCGATGGCATAAAATCGGCCTTCGCTTTTTGAAAGGCCGACCTTTGGCGGTGCCTGCGCAATAAATTCCCGCCAACCGCTGAAATGCCGGAAAATCCTCCCTTTAAATCCGACCGCCGCTTCGGCTAAAAGACGCATGTTTTTTCGGATTCGAAAGTTATCTCCATGCGTTCCACGCTGCGTCGCCTCATCCCGGATGCCGCACCCGTCAGCAACAGGGAAAGGCTGCGCTCCGCAACCGGCGCCTTTGTCGGCATTCTGCTGACCGGCCTTCTGGGAAGTCTCGCTCTGCGTTTCGATCCCACCCTGCCCGCCATGATCGCGCCGATGGGCGCTTCGGCCGTGCTTCTGTTCGCCGTGCCCTCCAGCCCGCTGGCGCAGCCCTGGTCGATCCTCTGCGGCAACCTCGTTTCGGCCTTCGTGGGCGTAACCGTGGCGTTGCTGGTTCCGGATCTATTCCTTGCCAGCGCGCTTGCCATCAGTCTTGCCATCGCCGCGATGATGGCTTTGCGCTGCCTGCACCCGCCAAGCGGTGCTGTGGCGCTGACCGCCGTTCTCGGCGGCCCTGCCGTTCACAGCCTCGGTTATGGCTTTCTGCTGTGGCCGGTCGCCGGAAATTCGCTGATCCTTCTTGCCTTGGCCCTCGCCTATAACAATGCCACCGGCCGCGCCTACCCACACGGCCTGAAGCTCGGCAAGGCCGCCCATGGCACCACCGATCCGACCCCCATCCAGAAAATCGGCTTTTCCTCCAACGACCTCGACGAGGTGCTGAAGGAATATGACCAGGTCCTCGATATCGACCGTGACGAGCTCGAAACCATTTTACGCAAGACCGAACTGCGCTCCTGGCGTCGCCGTGCGCTGCATCTCGATTGCGCCAGCGTCATGTCGCGCGATGTCGTCGGTGTTGCGCCCGATGACAGTCTGCGACACGCCCACGCGCTGATGCACAGCCACCATTTCAAGGCATTGCCGGTCACCAACGATAAAGCGGAGATCGTCGGCATCGTCACCCAGACGGATTTTCTGGAAAAGGCAAGCTGGAGAAACGGCCGTCCCTCCATCGGTTTCCTGCAGCGGCTGCGCCTCATCCTCTCCGGCGCAAGCGCCCCCAACGATACCGTCAAGGACATCATGACATCGCCGGTCAGAACCGTACGGCCTGAAACGGCAATCGAAGAGGCCATCATCCGCTTTGCCGAAGAAGGACTGCACTACCTGCCGGTCATCGACGCCAGAGGCAAGATGGTGGGCATCGTGTCGCAATCCGATGTCATGGTCGCGATGCTGGCCGACAAGGTGGCGGCATAAGCGGCAGCACTCAAGCCAATGAACGGTAAGAACACACGCTGAAAAATTCCAGGGACGTCAACCGCTACCCGAAAGCGTCAAAGCTTCAGGCGGCGGATGCTTCTACCATGCACCACCGTGAGAATGAGGACGCCTGAACCGTCAATTTCATAGAGGACGATATGGCTTCCATGCTCATGTCGGCGCACACCTTCCCCAATCGCCGGGGCAAGACGTCCCATGCGCGGATTCTCGCCAAGCAACTGGAAACAGCTTTCCATTTCATTCTTGTAAAAATGTGCCTGTCTCAATCCGAACTGTTCAACGCCATAGATAAAGATATCGAGAATTTCGCTTTCGGCCTGTTTAGTCAGCCGATAGCTATTCACGCACAACTCCACGTGCCGCTGTTATCCGTTCGGCTTCCGCAAACAGATCATCCATACTGCGGGAACCGATGCCGCTCGCGCGGGAATCCGCGACGATCTGGCGAAGCTCATCAACGCTGAACTCCTGCCCCCGCCGCGCCCGGTCACGACGCACCAGATCGCGCACATAGTCGCTAACGCTGGCATATTCGCCTGTCAGGACCTGGGTCTCGATCCATTCTTTCATGGGATCTGGCAAGGAAACGGTCATGGTCGCCATGTGTGTAAATCTCCCGTCAGTCCTCCCAAGATACCAGAGAATATGAAAAAATCACAAAGATTCCGACTTGTGATAGTTTCCTCGATATCAGAGTCAGAACGGAATATCGTCATCCATATCGTTGGAGAAGCCGCCGGAAGGCTGGCCGCCGCCACGGGAAGAGCCGCCGCGCGACGAGGACTGCTGGTCGTAACCGCCGCCATAGCTGGAGCCGCCGCCGCTGCCATAATCGTTGCCGCCGCCGAAATCGCCGCCGCTGCGGCCACCGCCCTCACCGCGACCATCGAGCATCGTCAGCGTGGAGTTGAAGCCCTGCAGCACGATTTCAGTGGAATAACGGTCGTTGCCGGTCTGGTCCTGCCATTTGCGCGTCTGCAGCTGGCCTTCAATATAGAGCTTGGCGCCCTTCTTGACATATTGCTCGACGACCTTGCACAGGCCTTCGTTGAAGACGACGACGGTGTGCCATTCGGTCTTCTCGCGGCGCTCGCCGCTGTTGCGGTCCCGCCAGGTCTCCGAGGTGGCAATGCGCAGATTGGCAATGGGGCGGCCATCCTGCGTCCGGCGGATTTCGGGATCGGCGCCCACGTTCCCGATCAGAATTACCTTGTTTACGCTACCAGCCATCTCGTCATCCTGTCCGCCGGCCATCATGACCGGCAATTGCATTTCAAAAAATTCGCCACACAATAGCTGCCGCCGCCCGCAAAGGGCACCGCAAGCATGGAACTATCCACAAAGAATAATCTTAAGCTGCGGGAGCAGACATTCGCGCTTGCAATTCGTTCCTTTTTTGTTCTATTAAATCGCAGATTTCGAGTCAAGCATTCCGAAAAGCTGCGACCGATTGGGAATAGACCTCGACACATCCGGCTGCGTCACTACATAAGGACGCGCTGCCATCAAGCCTGTTATTTTTGTCCGAGCCTTGTCATGAGTGAACTGAAGACGATTTCCATCCGTGGCGCCCGCGAGCATAACCTCAAGGGCATCGATCTGGACCTGCCGCGCAACAAGCTGATCGTCATGACCGGCCTTTCCGGTTCGGGCAAGTCGTCGCTTGCCTTCGACACGATCTATGCCGAAGGTCAGCGCCGTTATGTCGAGAGCCTTTCGGCCTATGCGCGCCAGTTCCTGGAAATGATGCAGAAGCCGGATGTCGACCAGATCGACGGCCTCTCGCCAGCGATCTCCATCGAGCAGAAGACCACCTCGCGCAATCCGCGTTCCACGGTCGGCACGGTCACTGAAATCTACGACTATATGCGCCTGCTGTTCGCACGTGTCGGCGTCCCCTATTCGCCGGCCACGGGCCTGCCGATCGAAAGCCAGACGGTGAGCCAGATGGTCGACCGCATCCTCGCTTTCGAGGAAGGCACACGTCTTTATATTCTCGCGCCGATGGTGCGCGGCCGCAAAGGCGAATATAAAAAGGAACTCGCCGATCTGATGAAGAAGGGCTTCCAGCGCGTCAAGGTGGATGGCCAGTTCTACGAAATCGCCGACGTGCCCGCCCTCGACAAGAAATACAAGCACGATATCGACGTTGTGGTCGACCGTGCGGTGGTGCGCCCGGATATGGCCGCGCGCCTTGCCGACAGTCTCGAGACCTGCCTCAAGCTCGCCGATGGTCTGGCGGTTGCCGAATTCGCCGACAAGCCCCTGCCGCCGGAAGAAACCGCCGCTGGCGGCTCCGCCAACAAGTCGCTCAACGAAACCCATGAGCGGGTGCTGTTTTCGGAAAAATTCGCCTGCCCCGTTTCCGGTTTCACCATTCCGGAAATCGAGCCGCGGCTGTTCTCCTTCAACAATCCCTTCGGCGCCTGCCCGAGCTGCGATGGCCTCGGCTCGCAGCAGAAAGTGGATGAAAACCTGATCGTGCCGGAGCCCGCCCGTACCCTGCGCGACGGCGCCATCGCTCCCTGGGCCAAATCCTCCTCGCCCTATTACAATCAGACGCTGGAAGCACTCGGCAAAGCTTTCGGTTTCAAGCTGTCGAGCAAGTGGTCGGATCTCTCGAAAGAGGCGCAGCACGCCATTCTGCAGGGCACCGATGACAAGATCGAATTCAACTATCAGGACGGCGCTCGCTCCTACAAGACGGTGAAGAATTTCGAAGGCATCGTGCCCAATCTGGAGCGTCGCTGGAAAGAGACCGACAGCGCCTGGGCGCGCGAGGAAATCGAACGCTACATGTCGGCGGCCCCCTGCCCGGCCTGCGCCGGCTATCGCCTGAAGCCGGAAGCGCTCGCCGTCAAGATCAACAGGCTGCATATCGGCGAAGTCACCGAAATGTCGATCCGCACCGCGCGCGACTGGTTCGAGGTACTGCCGGAAAGCCTCAACGCCAAGCAGAACGAGATCGCAGTCCGCATCCTCAAGGAAATCCGCGAACGCCTGCGCTTCCTCAACGATGTCGGGCTGGATTATCTCAGCCTGTCGCGCAATTCCGGCACGCTTTCCGGCGGTGAAAGCCAGCGCATCCGGCTGGCCTCGCAGATCGGTTCGGGCCTCACCGGCGTTCTCTATGTTCTCGACGAACCCTCGATCGGCCTGCACCAGCGCGACAATGCCCGCCTGCTCGATACGCTGAAACACCTGCGCGATATCGGCAATACCGTCATCGTGGTCGAACACGACGAAGATGCCATTCTGACGGCGGATTATGTGGTCGATATCGGCCCGGCCGCCGGCATTCATGGCGGTCAGGTGATCGCTGAGGGCTCACCGCAGGAGGTGATGGCCAATCCAAAATCGCTGACCGGCAAATATCTGTCCGGCGAACTCGGCGTTGCCGTGCCGGCGGAGCGCCGCAAGCCCAAGAAGGGCCGCGAGATCAAGGTGTTCGGTGCACGCGGCAACAATCTGAAGAATGTCACCGCAGCTGTGCCGCTTGGCGTCTTCACCGCCGTAACCGGCGTATCTGGCGGCGGCAAGTCCACCTTCCTAATCGAGACGCTCTATAAATCGGCGGCGCGCCGGGTGATGGGTGCGCGCGAAATCCCGGCCGAACACGACCGCATCGACGGTTTCGAATTCATCGACAAGGTCATCGATATCGACCAGTCGCCGATTGGCCGCACGCCGCGTTCCAACCCGGCCACCTATACCGGCGCCTTCACCCCGATCCGCGACTGGTTCGCCGGTCTGCCGGAAGCGAAGGCGCGCGGTTATGCGCCGGGCCGTTTCTCCTTCAACGTCAAGGGTGGCCGCTGCGAGGCCTGCCAGGGTGATGGCGTCATCAAGATCGAGATGCACTTCCTGCCTGACGTCTACGTCACCTGCGATGTCTGTCACGGCAAGCGTTACAATCGCGAGACGCTCGATGTCACCTTCAAGGGCAAGTCCATCGCCGATGTGCTGGATATGACGGTGGAGGAAGGCGTGGAGTTCTTCGCCGCCGTGCCGGCCGTGCGCGACAAGCTGCAATCGCTTTTCGATGTCGGCCTCGGTTACATCAAGGTCGGCCAGCAGGCCAATACGCTCTCCGGCGGCGAGGCGCAGCGCGTCAAGCTCGCCAAGGAACTGTCGAAGCGCTCGACGGGCCGCACGCTCTATATTCTCGACGAGCCGACGACCGGCCTGCATTTCCACGATGTCAACAAGCTCCTGGAAATGCTGCATGCGCTGGTCGAACAGGGCAATTCCGTCGTGGTGATCGAACATAATCTCGAAGTCATCAAGACGGCTGACTGGATCATCGATATCGGGCCCGAAGGCGGCACGGGCGGCGGCGAGGTGGTGGCGACCGGCACGCCGGAGGACATCGTCAAGGTCGAGCGTTCCTATACCGGTCACTTCCTGAAGGAGCTTCTCGAGCGCCGGCCGGCCGGAAAACGGGAGGCTGCGGAGTAATCCACAGCTTTCGTCGCAAGGGTTCGATAGGCCGAAGGCCGGAGGAGGAACAGCATATGTCGACATCAGGCACGATCCGCACCGGTATCGGCGGCTGGACCTTTGAGCCATGGGAAGGCACGTTTTATCCCGAAAAATTGCCGAAGAAGCGCCAGTTGGAGCATGCGAGCAGGCAGCTCACGGCCATCGAGGTGAACGGCACCTATTACAGCAGCCAGAAGCCGGAAACTTTTGCCAAATGGGCTTCCGAAGTGCCCGAGGATTTCGTCTTCTCGCTAAAGGCGAGCCGTTTCGTCACCAACCGCAGGGTTCTGGCCGAGGCCGGTGAATCGATGACGAAGTTTCTGACGCAGGGGCTGACGGAACTCGGGTCCCACCTCGGTCCGATCCTCTGGCAATTCGCGCCCACGAAAAAATTCGACGCGGAGGATTTTGGCGCATTTCTGTCCCTGTTGCCCGAGAAGCAGGACGGCATCCGTCTTCGCCATGTCGTCGAGGTACGCAACGAGACATTTCAGGTTCCGGAATTCATCGATCTTCTCGCCAAACACAAGGTCGCCGTCGTCTGCGCCGACCATCATGACTATCCGATGCTGCCGGATGTGACGGCCGATTTCGTCTATTGCCGCCTGCAGAAGGGCGAGGACGATATCAAGACATGTTACCCGAAAAAGGACATCGACCACTGGGCCGAGCGGGTAAAGACCTATGCGAAGGGCGGCGTGCCGGACGATCTGCCGCTGATAGCGCCGGATCGGAAGGTCGAAAAGACACCGCGCGATGTCTTCGCCTTCTTCATCACCGGCGGCAAGGTGAACGCGCCTGTTGGTGCACAGGAACTGCAAAAGGCGATCTGAGCGCTTTTAGCCCGCCATGTCTTTCGTCGGGCTGAAATCGATGGCCGAAAAAGCGGCTTCGATCACCTCCGGGCCAGCGCCCGGCCGAGTGGCGTCGCTGGAGAGGATTTGCCGGAAACGGCGCGCGCCGGGCATGCCCTGAAACAGCCCGACCATGTGGCGGGTGACGTGGTTGAGGCGTCCGCCTGCGGCAATATAGTCGGCGGCATAGGCCATCATCGCGTCACGCAGCGCCATCCAGTCCGGCTGGCGAGCCTCTTCGCCATAGATGCGATGGTCGACATCGGCAAGAATGGACGTGTTGTGATAAGCGGTACGGCCGAGCATCACGCCATCCATATGCTGGAGATGCCCGCTCGCCTGATCGAGATCGGCGATACCGCCATTGATGCCGATAAAGACATCAGGGTTTTCCCGCTTCATGCGATAGACGAGATCGTAATCGAGCGGCGGCACTTCGCGGTTTTCCTTCGGCGAAAGCCCCTGCAGCCAGGCTTTTCGCGCATGAACCCAGACCGCGTCCGCGCCCGCCGCAACAACCCGTCTCAGAAAATCCGGCAGAACCGCTTCCGGCTCCTGCTCATCCACCCCGATCCGGCATTTCACGGTAACCGGCACGCTGGCGGCAGCCTTCATTGCGGCCACACATTGCGCCACCACATCGGGCTCGCGCATCAGGCAAGCGCCGAAGGTGCCGGATTGCACCCGATCCGAGGGACAGCCAACATTCAGATTGATTTCATCATAACCGTAGTCCCCGGCGATCCGCACCGCTTCGGCAAGCTTGGCCGGATCCGATCCGCCAAGTTGCAGCGCAACGGGATGTTCCTCAGGGTGATAACCGAGCAGCCTGTCGCGCTGGCCATGGATGATGGCGTCGGCGACGATCATTTCGGTATAAAGCAGCGCGCGCTTCGACAATTGCCGGTGCAAAAATCTGCAGCGGGTATCGGTCCAGTCGATCATGGGGGCCACGGCGAAGATTTTTTCGCCGTTTGCAAGCGCTTGTCTGTACATGAATTAACCTCTTTGCGCCGGCTTCTACAGCAAAGGACCGTAAAAAGCCAGTTTTGCAGCCAGGGTCATTTTGAACTGGAAATCGCCCCGGAATCGCGGGACAAGAATTGCACCGAAAAAGACGACAGGAAATCCACATGGCCGCCACCGTCATCCCCGCTGCGAAACCCGTTCTCCTGCCCGTGGAAGGCACGGACGATCTGTTCCCCGTACGGCGGGTCTATTGCGTCGGCCGCAATTATGCCGATCACGCGATTGAGATGGGCCACGATCCCTCGCGCGAGCCGCCCTTTTATTTCCAGAAAAACCCGGACAATCTGCTGCCCGCCGGTCAGGATTTCCCCTACCCGCCGCTGTCGTCGAATGTGCACTACGAAGTCGAGTGTGTCGTGGTTCTGAAAAGCGGCGGTGCCGATATCCCGGCGTCCAAGGCGCTGGACCATGTCTGGGGTTATGCCGTCGGTATCGACATGACCCGCCGCGACCTTCAGGACGGCCTGAAGAAGATGGGCCGTTCCTGGGAAGGCGCAAAGGCTTTCGAATATTCCGCACCGGTCTCCCCCATCGTCCCGGCAGACAGGATTGGCCATCCCGCTACCGGCGCGATCTGGCTCGACGTCAATGGTGAACGCAAGCAGACGGGCGATCTTGCCCAGATGATCTGGAAGGTGCCGGAAGTGATTGCCGAGCTTTCCAAGCTGTTCACGCTTGCCGCCGGTGACGTCATCATGACCGGCACGCCGGCCGGCGTCGGCCCCATCGTGCGTGGCGACCGCATCGAATGCGGCGTCGAGGGTGTCGGCACGCTGGGCGTGACGGTTGCCTGAGGCCGTCAAAAAAACAAAAGGGAGGAGACCACCATGCCGCTTTACCGCCTCGCCCACCGGGTGCCGCAGACCCCTGCGCCTGATCGCTACTGGGTTGCCCCGGATGCCAATGTCATCGGCTCGGTGACGCTCGGTGAGGATGTCGGCATATGGTTCGGCGCAACGCTGCGCGGCGATAACGAGCCGATCAGCATCGGGCGCGGCACCAATATTCAGGAAGGCGTGATGGTGCATAGCGACCCCGGTTTTCCCGCCGTCATCGGCGAAATGTGCACCATCGGCCACCATGCCATCGTGCATGGCTGCACCATTGGCGACAATTCGCTCATCGGCATGGGTGCGACGATCCTGAATGGCTCGAAGATCGGCCGCAACTGCCTCGTCGGCGCCAATGCGCTGGTGACGGAGGGCAAGGAATTTCCGGACAATTCCCTGATTGTCGGCTCGCCGGCGCGCGCCATCCGCACGCTGGATGATGAGGCCGCCGCGGGGCTCCGCCGCTCGGCGGAAAAATACATCGAAAACTGGAAGCGTTTTTCAAAAGATCTGGCGATCGTCGAAGGATAGGAAACGGCGGGCATCCACGCCCGCCCTGCCATGAGACTAAGCCGAGCAGGCGGCGCAGAGGCCGCGAATTTCAATGGTGGTCTTTTCCGCCTTGAACTTGCTGTCCTTCACCCAGCGCTCGAGGCGGTGGTCGATTTCATGATCGTGGAATTCCGTCACCTGCCCACAGGATTCGCAGATGGCGAAAGCCACCGTGCCATGGTGGTGCGAGCAGCACTCCGCCTGCGTATGGGTGCAGGCAACGAAGGCGTTGAGGCTCTCAAGCCGGTGCACGAGACCAAACTCCACAAGCTTTTCCAGCGCCCGGTAAACCTGCAGCGGCGCACGAAAACCCTCATCCCGCAGCTTGTCGAGGATCATATAGGCGCTGAGCGGCTGATGCGCGTTTGAGAGGGCATTCATGACCAGCGACTGGTTCTTGGTGAGGTTCTGCTGGGTCTGCGCATTCATGATTTGCCTCCTTCATCCGCGGCGCGGGAAAAACCCGGCGCCGGCAACAGGCTTATAACGAAGAGGATCACCGCGGCAACCACGATGGATGGGCCGGACGGTGTATCGTAGGTGAGCGAGCCGAACAGGCCGCCGACAACGGCGACCGCGCCGATCAGCGAAGCCACCACCGCCATCACCTCAGGCGTCGCGGAAAAACGTCTGGCGGTCGCCGCCGGTATGATGAGCAGCGACGTGATGAGCATGATGCCGACCACCTTCATGGCAATGGCGATCACCAGCGCCATCAACAGCGTGAAGATCAGCTTTGCACGCTCCGGGTTCAACCCCTCGGCTTCGGCCAGCTCCGTATCGACGGTGGAGGCGAGCAGCGACCGCCACAGGAACACCATGGAGACGATGACCACGAGTCCGCCGCCCCAAATTAGGGCGATATCGCTGCGGGTGACGGCGAGAATATCGCCGAAAAGGAACGAGACGAGATCGATGCGCACCCAGCTCATGAAAGCGACGATAACGAGACCGATCGCCAGCGCCGAATGGGACAAGATACCAAGCAGCGCATCGGCGGAGAGCGCCTGCCGCCGTTGCAAAAAGAGCAGCAGGATCGAAACCGCCGACGCCACAAGAAAGACGCTGACGATGAGGTTGAGCTGCAACAGCAGCGACAGCGCGACGCCGAGCAGCGCCGAATGCGCCATTGTATCGCCGAAATAGGCCATGCGCCGCCAGACGACGAAACAGCCGAGAGGACCGGCAGTGAGCGCAACGCCGATACCGGCGACCATGGCGCGAACGAAAAAATCGTCAAACATGGCGCTCTCCCTGTCCGTGGCTGGGTGGCGTATGGCCCTCATGCTCATGGCCGCAGCCGCATTCGTCATGGCTGTCGTGATGGTGGCCGTGGTCATGCATATGGTGGTGCCCATCCTCGGGGTGGCAATGATCGGTCACCGAACCATCCGCATGCTGCACCCGGCCATCGGGCAAATGGGTATGATCGTGATGGTGGCTATAGACGGCAAGCGCCTTGGCAGCGGCGCCGCCGAACAGCCGCATATATTCCGGGCTCTGGCTCACCGCCTGCGGCGTGCCCCGGCAGCAGACATGGCCGTTCAGGCATATGACGGTGTCGGTTTCGGCCATTACCACATGCAGGTCATGTGAGATTAACAGAATTCCGCAATTATTTGAATTTCTGATATTTTTTATCAGATCATAGAGCGCGATCTCGCCGGAGAAATCGACCCCCTGCACAGGCTCGTCAAGAACCAGCAGATCGGGCTTGCGGGCGATGGCGCGGGCCAGAAGTGCGCGCTGGAACTCGCCGCCGGAAAGGTGCTGGACCTCGGCATTGGCGAGATGCGCAATGCCCGTCGCATTCAGCGCCGCATCGATTTCGCGGGCTGGCAGCGGGCCGGTCAGTGTCATCAGCCGCCGCACCGAAAGCGGCATGGTCCAGTCCACGGCAAGCTTCTGCGGCACATAACCGACCTTCAGACCGGCAATGCGCGAAACCTCGCCCTCGGTCGGCTTCACCACGCCGATCGCCATTTTCGCGCTGGTGGATTTGCCGGAACCGTTCGGCCCGATCAGCGTGACGATCTCGCCTTTGCTGACGGAAAACTCCACGCCGCGCACCAGCCAGCGGCCATTGCGCTGCACGCCGGCATTGGCAAGGGAAACCAGTATCTCTTTGCCCCGATGGGCGGAATGAAGCATGGGATTGTCCGTTTGGCGATGTTGCTTACCGCTATTGCATACGTTATAGAGTTACGCAATAAATGTAATAACATAACTATACTTCTTCAAGTGGAGTGCATTTCATGAAATCGTTCCTGATCCCGCTCATGGCATCGGTGGCAATAGCGGCCGCCGCTTCCGGCGCCACCGCCGCGCCCGATGTCGTGGTCTCGATCAAGCCCGTCCATTCCCTCGTCGCCGCCATCATGCGGGGCGTCGGCGAACCGCAGCTCATCGTCGACGGCGCGGCTTCGCCGCACACCTATAATCTCAGACCGTCCAATGCCCGCAAGCTGGAAAAGGCCGATGTGGTCTTCTGGGTTGGGCCGGGACTGGAAGCATTCCTGGAAAAGCCGCTCGAAGCGCTTGCCAGCAAGGCAACCGTGGTGGAACTGGAAGACGCAAAGGGTCTGGAAAAGCTGCCCTTCCGCGAAGGCGGCCCCTTCGAAGCACACGACCATGGCGATGAAGGCCATGAGGCGCATGACGGCCACGCTGAAGAGGAAGGCGCACACAATCATGGACACGACCATGCGGAGGGTCACGAGGACCATGACCATGGCGCATACGACACCCATCTCTGGCTCGATCCTGCCAATGCCAAGGCCATGGCGCAGACGATAGAAACCGCGCTGATCGCCGCCGATGCCGGCAATGCCGCTACCTATCAGGCCAACACCAAAAAACTGATCGACGACCTCGATGCGCTCGATACCGAACTCAGGGAAACGGTCAAGCCGGTGAAGGACAAGCCCTTCATCGTCTTCCACGATGCCTATCAATATTTCGAGCATCGTTACGGCGTGAAGACGGCGGGATCGATCACCGTCAGCCCCGAAACCCTGCCGGGTGCGGACCGCGTCAAACAGATGCAGGAAAAGGTTCGCCAGCCTGGCGCAACCTGCGTTTTCGCTGAACCGCAATTCGAGCCTAAGCTGATTTCGGTTATCACCGAAGGCACCGCCGCGAAATCGGCGACGCTCGATCCGGAGGCCGCGACACTGGAACCCGGCCCGGACCTCTATTTCAAGCTGATGCGCGGCATTGCAGGCTCGCTGAAGGATTGCCTGTCCTGATGCGCATTGCCGCCCCTAACGCCCCGGCTCCGTCATTCCGGCTTTGAATCGGAGTACGGGCCGAGGCGTGATTGATCGGAATAATATATATTTCACACCAATTACTTGCGCTTGAAATATAAAGCACTGCATAAGGAAACGAGGCGCGACAATCGCTGGGTAAGAGACGTCGCGCCATCAATCGAAAGGCAGCTCCTTACGGCTTCGGCGCCATTGAAGACCAGACAGGGCTGCTGATGCTCTGCAGGGTTTCCGGCGGCGCGCCGTTGATGCGCGCCAGAAGGGCCTTCGCAAGCTCCCTGCCCGCCAGCTTGATATCCTCATTGACGGTGTGGATCTGCGGTTTGATCCAGTTCAGGAACTCGGCGGACTGTTTCGAGACGATATCGATATCTTCGCCGATTTTCACACCGGCTGCCTCAAAACCAGCCACCAGCGCAATGGTGCTGCTGCCGCTGATCGAAACGATGCCGTCGGGACGGTCATCGGATTGCATCAGCCGCTGGCCGAAATCGCGGATTTTTTCGAGCGGCGTTTCGATGGTGATGGCATCCAGCGGAAATTCGCTAAGGCCGAAATCCCTGATCGCCCTCATGAACCCCTTGCGGGCGTGATCGTGGAACGAAAACCGCGATGGCGGCACGACGACGGCGATCCTTTTGCGCCCGCATTGCGCCAGCCGCTCGACCGCCTCATAGGCATAGGCCTCATTGTCAAAATCATGAAAGGCATGGTCGATGCCCATATCGGAGCGCCCATGGGTGACGAAGGGCATGTTGCGCTCCGTCATGAAACGAACACGCGGATCGTTGGGCTCGATCTTCGAAATAATGACCCCGTCCGCCGAACCGGTATCGAGAATATAGCGGATCGGCACCATCGAATCCTTGGCATGGATGTGGGGCGTTACGACCAGGTGATATTGTGTCGTGGAAAGAACCTCAGTGATGCCGAAGACCATCTGGCTGGTGAAACCCATCAGTTCTTCATCGACGCTCAGCACAAGGGCAATCACATTGGTCTTACCGGTGCGAAGGCGCACCCCGGCGCGGTTTGGCTGGTAACCGATCTGCCTTGCGATCAGCCGCACGCGCTCCTTGGTTTCAGCGCCGATATCGGGCGCATCCTTCAGTGCGCGCGAGACGGTGGTGATGCCGAGACCCGTCATATAGGCGATTGTCTTCAAGGTCGGACGCTCGCCCGTGGTCGCGGGTATGTCGTTCCCGCCGGATTTGCCAGTATCGTTCATGTCATTTCGCCACGCTTTACCGAACGATAATCATAGATAGCTTTTGCTCCGTTGCAAAGGCAAAGGTCCGCGGTCAAAGGTCGGTCTTGTCCGGCTATCGGCTAATTCAGCTAAAACGATATAGGCCGGAAAATATTTCCCGACCGCGTTCCTTTTCTTACGGGGCCAAAAGTCCGGATATCATTGGATGAATTTCCTCATTATATAGATAAAAAAATTCACATAACACGCTAATATAAAATGATAAAAATCGATAATTTTTGGACGATGCAACAGCATTGTCAAGACCCGCCGTTCCCCGGCATTTTTCATGGTACCGATTGTCACTCAAAGGAATGACGGAACGATTGTTTTACGGTAACGTTGCCGAAGGGAGGAAATCGCAAAGCCGGATAAATGTGAGGCAGCCGCTTTGCGAGCGTCCATTCCCCCCAGATTCTGACACAAGCTTGCACCATGATGCAGGCCAGTCTTCTTCGAATTCATATTATGCAGGGTCCGATTATGATTTCTTCTTCCTCGCCCGAAACCGTCATCGATCTGGCCGGGTCCTGGCGCCTGACCTCGGTGGAAGGAGACCACGCCACCCAGCTTTCCGTACCGGGCGATATTCACACCGCGCTCAAAAATGCGGGCATCATTCCGGATCCCTATCACGGCGCCAATGAGAAGGCGGTACAATGGGTCGCGCAGCAGGACTGGATCCTCGAGCGCACATTCATTCTCGATGAGGCGGATGCCAGCTGGTATCTCGATATCGATTACCTCGATACCGTCGCCATCGTCTTCGTCAACGACATCCCGGTGCTGAGCGCCGACAATTGTTTCCGCCGTTACCGCCCGGATGTTTCGCGGGCTGTGCGGCCGGGTGAAAACACCATCCGCATCCATTTCCATTCCAACATCGCCGCCGGTGCGGAACGGCAGGCACGCCAGCCTTTCTATATTCCCTATCACCCAGGCAATTCGCCGATTGCCAATGGTAACATGCTGCGCAAGCCGCAATGCCATTTCGGCTGGGACTGGAATATCGCGATTGCCCCGCTCGGCCTTTACGGCAAAATCCTGCTGAAGCGCCTCGATACAGCCCGCATCGAACATATCGTCACCTCGCAGCACCATGTCGAAGGCGGCGTGGAACTGCATGTGGCTGTCACGCTGTTTGCCGAAGGCCCCGCGAGCTTACCGGTCTATCTGTCGCTGAATGACGAAAGGCTCAGGCTCGATTGCGGCGTCGGCGCCGGCGAAACGGTGGTGCGCCATGTCTTCTTCGTGGAAAATCCGGAACTCTGGTGGCCAGCCGGCAGTGGCGAACAGACGCTCTACGGGCTGACTGTGGAAGTGCCCGATGAGACCGTGACCCGCCAGATCGGCTTCAGGACCATCGAGCTTCTGACGGACAAGGACGAGGCCGGCAGCCGCTTCGCCTTCCGCATCAACGGCCGGGAAATCTTCTGCCGCGGCGCCAACTGGATCCCCGCCGATGCGCTTTATTCGCTGACCAGCCGGGAAAAGACCGAAGACCTTCTCTGCTCTGCGGTCGAGGCCAATATGAACATGATCCGCGTCTGGGGCGGCGGGTTCTATGAGGAAGACTGGTTCTATGATCTCTGCGACCGCCTCGGCCTGCTGGTCTGGCAGGATTTCATGTTCGCCTGCAATCTCTATCCCTGCAGCGATGATTTCCTCGACAATGTCGAACACGAGGTCGACTATCAGGTCAAACGCCTCTCCTCACATCCCTCCATCGCGCTCTGGTGCGGTGATAACGAGCTGGTGGGTGCGCTGACCTGGTTCGATGAATCCCGCAACAATCGCGACCGTTATCTCGTGGCCTATGACCGCCTGAACCGCACCATCGAACGGGCCCTGAAAAAAGCCGCTCCCGAAGCGCACTGGTGGCCATCGAGCCCCGCGTCGGGTTATCTCGATTATGGCGATGCCTGGCATGCTGATGGTTCCGGCGACATGCATTACTGGTCCGTCTGGCACGAGAACAAGTCGTTCGACAATTATCGTTCGGTGAAACCGCGCTTCTGCTCCGAATTTGGGTTCCAGTCCTATACATCCATGCCCGTCATCCGCACCTACGCGGAAGACCGGGACATGAACATCGCCTCTCCTGTCATCGAGCTGCACCAGAAGAATGTCGGCGGCAATGAGCGGATTGCGGGCACCATGTTCCGCTATTTCCGCTTCCCGAAGGATTTCGAGAATTTCGTTTATCTCAGTCAGGTCCAGCAGGCGCTGGCGATCCGCACGGCTGTCGATTACTGGCGCTCGCTGAAGCCCCATTGCATGGGCACGCTTTATTGGCAGCTAAACGACACCTGGCCGGTCGCCTCATGGTCGAGCCTTGATTATGGCGGCGGCTGGAAAGCGCTGCATTATGCCGCCCGCCGTTTCTTCCAGCCGGTTACAGTCTCGGCCATCCCTTCAGAAGATGGAGGCCGGGTGAGCTTCTCCATGGTCAACGACACGGCGGAGGATGTGGAAATCGACATGAACATCGTTGCGCTGACCATGGACGGCAACCGCGTGCCACTGAAATCCGCCAACGGCACCTGCGCGACCGACAGGGCCGCCATGCTGACCGATATCGACATGGACAGCCTGCCTGATGGCGCCGTCCTTGCCTGGAGCTTCATCGCCTCGAACGGCATGACAGGCGAAGGCCACCATGTGCGCGACACTTACAAGGCGCTGGAACTTCAGCCTGCCGGCCTGACATTCACAACCAGCACATTGAAAAACGGCCAGTTCGAAATCGATGTCACCGCCACCGGTCTCGCCCTCTTTGTCATGCTGGAGGCAGATCAGCCCGGACGTTATTCCGACAATCTCTTCGATCTTGCCGCCGGCGAAACGCGCCGCATCATCTTCACCTCGAAAGCGGACGGCCCCCAGCCGCACTTCCGCATCTTCGATCTTCATACCTGCCAATCCTCGCCCAATCCCGGCATTGAAAGCATGCGGAGAAAGGCATAACCATCCCTCTCGGGAATGACAGGTGAACCCACGCCTGTCTTCATCAGTTCAAAAGGTTGCCGGGTTCTCCGGCAGCCAGTCATCAGCAAGCGGAGGAAGACCCATGGTTTGGCAACCGGCCGAAAACCGATATGCATCCATGAAATACAATCATTGCGGCAAGACCGGCCTGAAGCTGCCGGCGATTTCGCTGGGGCTCTGGCACAACTTCGGCAACGACACGCCGCACCAGACCAAACAGGCCATATGCCGTCGCGCTTTCGATCTCGGCATCACCCATTTCGATCTCGCGAACAATTACGGCCCGCCGCCCGGCAGCGCCGAAACCGCCTTCGGCGAAATTCTGAAGACGGATTTCAGAGGGTATCGCGACGAGATGATCATCTCCTCCAAGGCCGGTTACAACATGTGGCCCGGTCCTTACGGTGAATGGGGCAGCCGCAAATATCTTATCTCCTCCTGCGACCAGAGCCTGAAGCGCATGGGGCTGGACTACGTCGATATTTTCTACTCCCACCGTTTCGACCCCAACACGCCGCTTGAGGAAACCTGCGGCGCACTGGACCAAATCGTGCGCTCGGGCAAGGCGCTTTATGTCGGCATCTCGTCCTACAACTCGAAGCGCACCCGCGAGGCCGCCGCGATCCTCAAGGGCTTCGGCACGCCCTGCATCATCCATCAGCCGAGCTATTCGATGATCAACCGCTGGATCGAGGAAGACGGTCTCGTCGACACGCTGGAAGAACTGGGCATCGGCTCCATCGTCTTCTCGCCGCTGGCGCAGGGCATGCTGACGACGAAATATCTCGGCGGCGTGCCGGATGGCAGCCGTGCCTCGCAGAGCAAGTCTCTCAACCCGGCCTTCCTCAACGAGCGCAATGTCGAGAACATCCGTGCACTCAACAGCATTGCCGAGCGGCGTGGCCAGACGCTGGCGCAGATGGCGATTGCCTGGGTTCTGCGCGGCGGCCGCATCACCTCGGCGCTGATTGGCGCAAGCCGTGTCGAACAGGTCGAGGATTGCGTGAAGGCGCTCGACAAGCCGGATTTCACGGCAGAAGAGCTTGCCGAAATCGATCGTTACGCCAAGGACGCGGATATCAACCTCTGGGCAAAATCCGCCGAACGCGTCTGACTGAGGAGAGACCGCCCGGTTATGCCGGGCGGTCTGCACATTGCAAAAGCCGGGCCGAAAATCTCAAAACAAAAGATTAACTCCCTCCCCTAACCGTTAATAACCATTACATAAATGTAATTTTAAATTCAGTTTCCGTTCATTCGTTTATTCGTAAGTTCTCCTCATCGAAACACGAGAGGAAACTTCCATGAAAAAGTTCGTCACCATTCTTCTGGCTGCCACCGTTCTCGCCGCTCCGATGGCTCAGGCCCAAAGCCGCCACGACGATCGCCATCGCGGTGTTACCGTCGAGCGTCAGGTCACCACCAAGAAGGTCATCGTCAAGAAGCACCGCTGGGATCGCGGCCAGCGCCTTTCGGCCCGTGAACGCCGCAACATGGTAGACCGTCGTGACTACCGCCGTTACCACCTTGCAGAACCGCGCCGCGACCAGCGCTGGGTACGCGTCGACAACCAGTTCCTGCTCATCAACGCCGTCAGCGGCCTGATCGTCGGCCTCGCCGCCGCCCGCTAATCCAGGCATCGATGAAATCAAAAAAAGGCCCGCTCGCGCGGGCCTTTTGTCGTTTGTTGTTTCAGCCGATCAGAAAATGTCGGCGCCGCTGCCCCACGGGCCGTGCGGCTTGTCTACACCGTCGGTGCGTTCGAAACCATGGGCACCGAAGAAGTCGCGCTGCGCCTGAATGAGGTTGGCGCTGCCGCGGCCACGGCGATAGGCGTCGAAATAACCGAGCGCCGAAGCCAGCGCCGAAACCGGCAGACCGGAGAGAACGGCATAGGAGACGACACGGCGCAGCGGCGCGTCGGTATCCTTGACGATGCCGGCAAAGGCAGGCGTCACGATGAGGTTGGCCACATGCGGGTCCTTGGTGAAGGCCGAGGTGATCTCGTCGAGGAATTCCGAGCGGATGATGCAACCGGCGCGCCAGATGCGGGCGATCGTCGGCATCGGCAGGTTCCAGTTGAACTCCTTGGAAGCGGCCGACATGATGGCGAAGCCCTGCGCATAAGCGCCGACCTTGGCGGCCAGAAGCGCGCTTTCCAGATCGGCGATAAAAGCCTTTTTGTCAGCCGGTGCAGGCGCAACGGTCGGCAGGCCGAAGATCTTCTCGGCAGCTTCACGCTCGTCCTTTTGCGAGGAGAGAATACGCGCAGCCACGGCCGCCTCGATGGCGGTTGCGGCGACGCCCATGTTCTGCGCCTCGATGACCGACCACTTGCCGGTGCCCTTCTGGCCGGCCTTGTCGAGGATCAGATCGACCATCGGCTTGCCGGTGATCGGATCGGCGGCGCGCAGAACCTTCTCGGTGATTTCGATCAGGTAGGAATTCAGGCGGCCCTTGTTCCATTCGGCGAAGACATCGGCGATTTCGACGGCGCTCATGCCAAGGCCGTCACGCAGGATGCCGTAGATTTCGGCGATCATCTGCATGTCGGCATATTCGATGCCGTTATGGATGGTCTTGACGAAATGGCCAGCGCCGTCATTGCCGAGCCATGCCACGCACGGATCGTTATTGTACTTGGCGGAAATGGAAGTCAGCACCTTCTCGACGCGCTTCCAGCTGTCCTCGGTGCCGCCGACCATGATCGACGGTCCATGGCGCGCACCTTCTTCACCGCCGGAAACGCCCATGCCGATAAAGGTCAGGCCGCTATCCTTCAGATTGTCGAAACGGCGGATCGTATCGCGGAAATTGGCATTGCCGGCATCGATCATGATGTCGCCATTGGCGAGATGGGGTTTCAGGATTTCCATCTGCTGGTCGACCGGATCGCCGGCCTTGATCATGATGATGATCGGGCGCGGAGGGCGAATGGCGGCGACGAATTCCTCGATGGTTTCGCAGGGGATCAACTGTCCCTGCAAGTCCCCGGCCTCGGCGTAGAATTTTTTCGTCGCTTCAGGGGTTCGGTTGAATACGGCAATCTTGTTGCCCTTTTCCGCGATGTTCAACGCCAGGTTCGAGCCCATGACGCCGAGACCGATCAAACCGATTTCTGCCTGTTCCACGGATGTGCCTCCATCTTGCTTTTTGGTGGTCGTGTTGTGGCACTGTAATGAACAAACGGCAAGGCTAGCCGCGACTGAAACGATTAAATTTTGATGACGCAAATCAGCTTTGCATATTTGCGACAGGTCGAGGCCGGCTCAAAACGGCAAGCCCGACTCGCCTTTCATGATCGTCGGGGCCGGTCGTCACCATCATCCAGCGCCCGCCAGGCGGCCCCGTCCATATCTTCATATTGGCCGGAGCGCACCGACCAGAGGAAGGCGAAAAGGCCGAGCGCTCCTAAAAACAGCGCGACGGGAATGAGATAGATCAGCATGTTCATGCCAGTTGCGCCCCCTCGCCTGCAAATCCGGTCTTCGCTTCATTCTGAGGACGGACGGTTTCAGCCGTACCGGCAAGCCGCAGGGCATTGGCGACGACGATCAGCGAGGACGTCGACATGGCGATGGCCGCGATCATCGGCGTCGCATAACCGGCAATCGCAATCGGCACGGCGATGATGTTGTAGCCGATGGCAAGCGCGAAGTTCTGCCGGATCAACCGTCCGGCCCGTTGCGATGTTTCGATTGCGAAAGGCACGGCATCGAGATCCTCCTGCATGAACACGAAATCGGCGGCCTGCCGGCCGATATCGGCGGCGGTGGCGGGCGCCATGGACACATGCGCGGCGGCGAGCGCCGGCGCGTCGTTGATACCGTCTCCCACCATCAGTACCCGCCGCCCCTCGCCCGCAAGCTCGGCGCAACGCGCCGCCTTGTCCTTCGGCGACAGATCCGCACGCCAGTTACCGATCCCCAGCCGCTGCGCCATGGCGCTGACGGCTGCGGCCCGGTCGCCCGAAACGATTTCCTGCATCAGACCCCGCACCGATAGGCTGCGCAAAGCCGCAACCGCACCCGCCCGCGGATTATCCTCGAAACCGAAGCTCGCCAGATGCCGACCTTCGAGAGATAGCACCACTTCCGACCGCGCATCGCCATTATCGACGCTCGCTTCACTTGGGCACGCGAAACGGCGATTGCCCAGCCGATAGGTTCCGGCTTCCGTCTCCGCCTCGACACCGGAGCCCGGAATTTCCCGCACCGCCTCATAGGCCGGCACCGCGCCGCTATAGGCAGCATGCAGGGCTTTCGACAGGGGATGCCGCGAATGGGCGGCAAGCCCCGCTGCAATCGCAATGGTCGCGGGCTTCACATCTCCAGTCTCAACCAACCCCGGTTTACCGATAGTCAGGGTGCCGGTCTTGTCGAACAGCACGGTGTCGATTTCGGCCAGCCGCTCCATGGCCGAGCCTTCCTTGACCATGATGCCGTGCCGGAAGAGCCTTCCGGCGGCCACCACCTGCACGACGGGAACGGCAAGGCCAAGCGCGCAAGGGCAGGTGATGATGAGAACCGCAATGGCGATCAGCATCGCCTGTTTCCAGTCGCCACCGAAAATGCCCCAGCCGAGAAACGTCACCAGCGCAAGAAGATGCACCACGGGAGAATAATAGCTTGCGGCACGGTCGGCGATGCGGCGGTAACGCGCCCGCCCACCTTCGGCCGCCTCCATCAGCCCGATCACTTCCGAAAGAAAGGAATCCTTCGCCGATGCCGTCACCCGTGCAGTGAGCGAACCGGTGAGATTGAGCGTGCCAGCCTGAAGGCTGTCGCCTGCCGTAACGCGGCGCGGCGCGCTTTCACCGTTTACGATGGACATGTCGAGATCGCTGCTGCCGGAGACGACCACGGCATCCACCGCCACGCGGTCCCCGGCCGCAATCGCAATCGACATTCCCGGCTGGATATCGGCAAGCGGCCGATACTCCCGCGTTCCATTCTCACCGATCACCGTTGCCCCGCGCGGCGAAAGCCGGGCAAGCCCGGCAATGGCCGAGCGCGCCTTGTCGCGCATGATATGATCCAACGTGCGGCCGATCAGCAGGAAGAACAGCAGCGAGACGGTCGCATCGAACCATGCATGTTCGCCGTGATGGATCGTCTCCCACAGGGAAACGGCATAGGAAAGCGTGATGGCGAGGGCGATCGGCACATCCATATTGGTGCGGCCATGTTTCAGCGCGTTCCAGGCCGACTGGTAAAAGAAACGCCCGCCATAGATCAGCGCCGGCGCGGCGATCATCGCCGAAATCCAGTGGAACATGTCGCGCGTCGCCGCATCCGCCCCCGACCAGACGGAGACGGACAGAAGCATGATATTGGCGGAAGCAAAACCGCACAGCGCCACCGCCCTGATCAGCTGCGAACGCAAGGCGTCCGAGGCATCCTGCCCGCTGACGAAAAGATGCGTGCGATATCCCGTCGCAAGAATGGCGCGGGCAATCTCGGAAGGGTCAGTCCTGACGCCATCGACTTCTTCTTTCCAGACGACCGCCACGCGTTTGGACGACAGGTTAACGCGCGCCCGCTCCACTTGGCCAAGACGGTCGAGCGCGGTCTCGATGGTGGTGATGCAGGCGCCGCAATACACATCCGGCACGCTGAGGTCGGTCTGGCGCAGCCCCTGCCCCAGATCGCGGCTTGCCAGCAGCAATTCCTCCGACGATGGCGGATTGATCCGCTCGCCAAGTTGCAGCGAACCTTCCGTTCCCGGTGCGCAGCAGCTCATTTGCGCCCCCTGATGACGGCAATCCGCGTGCCCTCATGCACGATAATCCGGCCGTCCTTGACGGCGGTAACCTCAACGATCCATTGGCCCGGCAGCATGTCATGCGGGCCGGTGAAGAGGCCGGTGGAAACCGGGGTCAGTTCCATGTCGAAATTCTGGCTTTCCCCGACAGGCCGGCGAAAATGCGCCGTCACCTTATCGGTGTCGACCTGGCCGGTGTCGGGATGAAACACCTCGTAACGCACCGTCTTTTCATCCACGATAAGCTTGCCCTTGATACCGGTCGCAGCCCTTGCCTTGGCGGCTTCCGCCTTGGCGTTGAACTGCTGGCTGGCCACATAGGTATTGGGCACGACAAGCCCGCTCCAGCTGTTGACCGCGTTCCAGGCCATCACCATGTTGACGGTGATGACGGTGCCGAAAAACAGCAGCATGACACCCAGCATATGCCAGCCGGTGAACGTGAAACCGGACGTCTGGCGATTGTTCACGGTCATTTTTTCACTCCCGGAGCGTTGAAGACAGCATCGTAGCGGGCCGTCTCATGGCCGCCCGTATCGCTGACGATGAATTCGAAATTTTCCGCCGCCCGTGCAACATCTTTGCCCGGCAGTGTGACAAAGACCTTCAGCGTCGTCGCCTCGTCCGGCTCAACAGTCACCTCGAAGGTGCGCGCGGCCGTATCCGGCATGCCGTTGATCTTCATCACCGCATTCGGAATACCCTCGATGGTCAGGCTCATTGTGCGTGGCTGCGGCACCATGTTCAGAATGCGCACCGTATAGCCGTTGCGAATGGAGCCGTTCGATTCCAGCACATATTGCGGATTGCGGTCATGCAGGACATTCAGCGCCAGCCGCTCGCGCGTCACCAGCGCAAACAGCATGCCGATGCCGACCGCCGACCAGATGGCCGTGTAAAGCAGCGTGCGCGGCCGGAAGACGATGCGCCAGTTGAAGTGGCGGACACTCTGCCTGAAGCTGCCGTCCTCCTCGCGCACATTGGCGGGGCGGATGGCATGCTCACCATTGCCGGTCGCGAGCGCCATGTTGGACTGGTATTCGGAAAGCGTCGCATAGGCGATCAGCCCGCGCGGCTTGCCGATCTTGTCCATCACCCCGTCGCAGGCATCGATGCAGAGCGCGCAGGTGATGCATTCCAGCTGCTGCCCGTCCCTGATGTCGATGCCCATGGGACAGACCGCGACGCAGGCATTGCAATCGACGCAGTCGCCGATGCTCTCCCCTGCCGCCGCAGCCTTCTTGGCATGCCGCGAGCGCGGCTCGCCGCGCCAGTCATTATAGGTGACGACAAGCGAGTTCTCATCCAGCATCGCCGCCTGAATGCGAGGCCAGGGACACATGTAGGTGCAGACCTGTTCCCGCATCAGCCCCCCGAAAACATAGGTGGTGGCGGTCAGGATGGCGACGGTCGAATAGGCGATCATCGGCGCCTGACCCGTGACAAATTCCCTTGCCAGCGTTGGCGCATCGGCGAAATAGAAAATCCAGGCGCCGCCGGTCAGAACGCCGATCACCAGCCAGATCGCATGTTTCAGCACCCGCTTGCGCAATTTGCCGAATGTGAAGGGCGCGGCATCCAGTTTCATGCGCGCGTTCCTGTCACCCTCTATCGCCCGCTCGACCACCAGAAACAGGTCGACCCAGACGGTCTGCGGACAGGTGTAACCGCACCATGCGCGCCCGACAGCGGAAGTCACGAGAAAGAGCCCCAGCCCGGCCATGACCAGCAATCCGGCGACGAAGAAGAACTCCTGCGGCCAGATTTCGATGAAGAAGAAATAAAAGCGCCGGTTGGCGATATCGATCAGCACCGCCTGATCCGGCGCATAGGGACCGCGATCCCAGCGCAGGAACGGCGTCAGATAATAAATGCCGAGCGTGACCAGCATCACCAGCCATTTGAAGCGCCGAAACCTGCCCTCGGCGCGCTTGGGAAAAATCTTCCTGCGTGCCTCGTAGAGCGGTTTGCGCGTTTTTGCGGAATTGACGGCTTCCGCCTCCAGCCTTTCGACAGGCTGTTGCGGGCGATCCTGTCCGGCGCGATAGATGTTCATGATAGGAGTCCGTTTTTATCTCCTTGCTTTCTCCCATCTCCCCGGTGAAACATCCTTGACTTACATCAAGTGACGACAAAGTGGCGCAGTATGGGAACGCGCCGCCAAGGGAGGATGAAATGCCTGTCATGCAGTCGAGAATCATTCATCTGTCGGTCGAAAAACCCTGGAGCCACGTCTATGACTTCGCCTCCAACCCGCAGAACATGCCGCACTGGGCCGCAGGCCTTGCGGGCGGCCTCACACCGGACGGCGAGGACTGGATCGCCGAGGACGGGCCGCTTGGCGAAGTGCGCGTCAATTTCGCGCCCGCAAACGAGTTCGGCGTCATCGACCATGTCGTGACATTGCCGGATGGTGTGAAGGTTTATAACGCGCTACGGGTAACGCCGAACGGCAGCGGCACGGAGGTGAGTTTCACCCTGCTTCGCCTTCAGGACATGACGGACGAGGATTTCGAGCAGGATGCAAAAGCGATCACGGCCGATCTCGAAACGCTGAAGGCGCTGCTCGAAAAGGATTGATGGAGGAACCATGACCACGAATACGAACGACCGGCGGATCGACTATGTCGAATTCAACGTCGCCGATATCGAGCGCAGCAAGGAATTTTACGGCGGCGCCTTCGGCTGGTCCTTCAAGGATTACGGTCCGCAATATTGCGAATTTTCCGATGGCCGGCTGACCGGCGGTTTCACCACGACGGCTCCGGTCTCGGCCCAGGGCGGACCGCTCGTCATTCTCTACGCCGCCGATATCGAGGATGTGCAACGACGCGTCGAAGCCGCCGGCGGGCAAATCAGCGTCGCAATCTTCGAGTTTCCGGGCGGCCGGCGTTTTCACTTCACTGATCCGGACGGGTATGAACTGGCCGTCTGGTCGGACAAATAAAAAAAGGGCCGCATAGCGGCCCTTTGAGTGTAATGGCAAAGCTTCTTTACACTCGACGTCATCCTTGGGCTTGTCCCAAGGATCTAATCACGTCCAATTAAATCGAGACGTTGCAGATGCTCGGGACAGGCCAGAGCATGACGGGGGAGAACTTTCAGGCCGCTGTCATCTATCCGGGGCGGCATGACACGGCCCTCTCCATTTCCTGTCTCTGCTATCACTCGCCCCCGCCAAGCGAGTGCACGAAGATCGCCAGCTGCTTGACCGTCGTATCGCCGAGACGCTCACCCCAGGCGGGCATGACCCCGTGTTTGGGCGAACGGATCTGCGCGACGATGCCTTCCTCCCCATGCGACTTCAGCCAGATCGCATCGGCCAGATTGGGCGCGCCGAATTCGCGATTACCCTTGGCGTCTTCGCCGTGGCAGGAGGCGCAATTGTCGGCAAAGAGTTGCTTGCCTGGCTCCACCAGAGCCGGGTTGGATGGGGTGCCGGTGAGGCTGACGACATAGGCCGCAACCTCGCGGATTTCGTCCGATTTCAGAATTTCACCGAAAGCGGGCATTTCCGAAGCACGCGTATCCGCATCGTCGGCAAAACGAATGCCGTGCTTCACCGTCGTATAGATGTCGTCGACGCTGCCGCCCCACATCCAGTCGTCATCGTTGAGGTTGGGATAGCCCTGCCCGCCTTCCGCGCCCGAACCGTGACACTGAATGCAATTGACCTTGAAAGCGGCAGCGCCGCCGGAAAGGGCAAATTGCATCAGGGTCGGGTCGGCCTGAATTTCGGCAAGCGACGAATTGACGATCTTGTCGACAAAGACGCTCTGCGACTGTTTTGCATCGGCAATTTCGGCGGCAATATCGCCGCGGCTGTTCCAGCCGAGCAACCCTTGCGTCGCCCCATTGATCAGCGGCCATGCCGGATAGGCGATGGTATAGCCGATGGCCCAGAGGATCGTGAAATAGAAGGTCCAGACCCACCAGCGCGGCATGGGATTGTTCAGCTCGCGGATACCGTCCCATTCATGGCCGGTGGTTTCGACGCCGCTGATGTCATCAATGTGTTTTTCGGACATATCCTAGTCCTCCTTGAGCGGAATACTGGCGGCATCGTCCGCGGCCTTCTTCGAGCCGGGGCGAAGGGTGAAAACGACGACGCCGGCAAAGAACAGGGTCATGGCAAGCAGGCCCCAGCTATCGGCGAAGTGGCGCATGGCCGTGTAGGTTTCCATGGCTCACACCTCCTCACCGGTATCCGGTGGCATCGTCATAGGTCGAGAAATCGACCAGCGTGCCGAGCATCTGCAGATAGGCGACCAGAGCATCCATTTCGGTGAGCCTGGCCGGATCGCCGTCGAAATCGCCCACCTTCGCCTTGGGGTAACGCGCCAGAAGTTCCGATGAATCCGCATTCGGGTCGGCCTGGGCGGCAAGATCGGCAGCGGATTTCTCGATCATCTCGTCGCTATAGGGCACACCGACAGCGCGGTTGGCCTTCAGCTCCATGGAAACGTCGGTGATCTTCAGCGGCGTGGTCTTCAGGAACGCATAGGAGGGCATGACCGATTCCGGCACCACAGAACGCGGATCGGCCAGATGCTGCACATGCCATTCGTTCGAATAACGGTCGCCGACGCGCGCAAGGTCAGGCCCCGTGCGCTTGGAACCCCACTGGAACGGATGATCGTACATGGATTCGGCTGCCAGGCTGTAATGCCCGTAACGCTCCACCTCGTCGCGGAACGGCCGGATCATCTGGCTGTGGCAGACGTAACATCCCTCGCGGATGTAGATGTTGCGCCCGGCCAGTTCCAGCGGCGTGTAGGGCCGCATGCCCTCCACCTTCTCGATGGTGTTTTCGAGATAAAAGAGCGGTGCGATTTCCACGATACCGCCGATGGAAACGACCAGCAGGGAGCCGACCAGTAGCAGCGTGGCATTGCGTTCGATGACGCCGTGTTTGTCAAGTATGGACATCGGCCTCTCCTTATTCAGCAGGCTGCAGCGAAGGGGTCGCGTCCTTGCTGGCGCCCTCCTCGCGTTGATGACCGAGGATGGTCATCGTGACGTTGTAGGCCATGATCAGCGCGCCGCTGAGGAACATCAGGCCGCCCAATGCACGCATCACGTAATAGGGAAACAACGCCGCGACCGATTCCGCGAAGGAATAGACGAGGAAACCTTGGCTATCATATTCGCGCCACATCAGCGCCTGCTGGATGCCGGCCACCCACATGACAGCGGCGTAAACGACGATGCCGAGCGTGGCGAGCCAGAAGTGCCAGTTGACCAGCTGCAGGCTATAGAGGCGCTCCCTGCCCCACAGTTTCGGCGTCAGATAATAGATCGCGCCGAAGGTGATCATGCCGTTCCAGCCGAGAGCGCCGGAATGAACATGGCCGATGGTCCAGTCGGTATAGTGGCTGAGCGAGTTGACGGCCTTGATCGACATCATCGGGCCTTCGAATGTCGCCATGCCGTAGAAGGCGACCGCCATCACCATCATGCGAACGACGGGATCGGTACGGATCTTGTCCCATGCGCCCGAAAGCGTCATCAGACCGTTGATCATGCCGCCCCACGAGGGCATCCACAGCATCACCGAGAACACCATGCCGAGCGTCTGCGCCCAGTCCGGCAGCGCTGTATAGTGCAGGTGGTGCGGGCCGGCCCAGATATACATGAAGATCAGCGCCCAGAAGTGGATGATCGACAGGCGATAGGAATAGACCGGACGGTTCACCTGCTTCGGGATGAAATAATACATCATGCCGAGGAAGCCGGCCGTCAGGAAGAAGCCGACGGCATTGTGGCCGTACCACCATTGCGTCAGCGCATCCTGCACGCCCGAAAAGGCCGAGTAGCTCTTGACGCCGAGGAACGAGACCGGAATGGCGAGATTATTGACGATATGCAGCATGGCAATCGTGACGATGAATCCCAGGTAGAACCAGTTCGCCACATAGATATGCGGCTCCTTGCGCATGAAAATGGTGCCGAGGAAGGCGACGAGATAGGCAACCCAGACGATGGTTAGCCAGATATCGACATACCATTCCGGCTCCGCATATTCGCGGCCCTGCGTGATGCCGAGCAGATAGCCGGTGGCGGCCATGACGATGAAGAGATTGTAGCCCCAGAACACGAACCAGCCGAGATTGCCGCCGAACAGGCGTGCCCGACAGGTTCTCTGCACCACGTAAAAGGAGGTGGCGATCAGCGCATTTCCCCCGAAAGCGAAGATCACCGCCGATGTGTGCAGCGGCCGCATCCGGCCGAAATTGAAATAGGGCGCGATATTGAGATCGGGAAAGGCGAGCTGAAGCGCCACCACGACGCCGACCAGAAAGCCGACGATACCCCAGAACACGGTGGCGATGACGCCGTATTTCACCACCTCATCGAAATATTCCGATTTGAGGCGGGCACGCGCGGCTGAATCGACAGGCGCGAAGGAGACACGGCGCAGCAGAAGCACCGTGCTGACCAGAAGCGTAAAGAACAGCACCCACATATGGGCGGCGAAAAGACTGTCATGGGCAAAGGCTGCCCCAAGCAACGCGAGAAAGGCCCCAAGGGCCACGATCGCGGTTTCTAACGTGTAATTCATTGTTGGTTTCCCCCAACGTGCAAGCCGACCGACGAAAGGCACGGCACGCGCCTGGGAGAGCGGAAACGCGCCTTTGCGTCGGTTGGAGCATTGCCACCGGCAGGGGAACGCCACCTTGATCCAGATCAAGAAAGCAAAGCTGTCGCAGCCCCGGCAAAACGGGGCGCGGCTTTATGAGAGGAATTTGCGTAAGAGCAAAAATACACGGCGACGTCGGCCCCGCTTTCGCGGGTGCCGCTTCAGCCCTTCATCTTCAGGGGCAGACCGGCGGCGACAAAATAGACCTCACCGGCAATGGCGGCGATTCGCTGATGCAGGCGTCCGGCGTGGTCGCGGAATTCCCGCGCCATGCGGTTTTCCGGCACGATGCCGAGACCGACTTCGTTGGAAACGAAAATCAGCCTCGCCCGAGCCGACACAATCGCCGCCTCGAGCGCCGCAAAGGCAACCTCGATATCGGCATTCTCCATCATCAGATTGGTGAGCCACAGGGTGAGGCAATCGATGAGAACGACATTTTCCGGCGCATCGAGCTGCTCCAGCACGGCGGCAATATCGACGGGCGCTTCATGCGTGGTCCATTCGCCGCCGCGCCGCCCCTGATGATGGACGATGCGCTCACGCATCTCGTCATCCCATGCCCGGCCGGTGGCCAGATAATGCAGGCTTCCACCGGACTTGCCCGCAAGCTCCTCCGCAAAACGGGACTTGCCGGAGCGCGCGCCGCCAAGAATGAAAACGGAGCGGTTTTTATCTGTCATCTAAAACCTGAAGGAAGAGAATGAAGCGGACCGGCATCTTCGCCGTGTCGCAAGCCAAAGACAGGCAGACATGAAGGGAACGATTCGTAGAAAAAGGCGTCCCCCGGTTGCTCATGCCGGACTGCCGCTGATACCGGGCCGGAGAAAACAAGACCTGCCTGCAGGATGCGGGGCATATCAGCCTTGGCGACTCCGGATACCGGAAACACCGGTCCTGATGAAAGGCTAGGTGCGAACGGCCATCCTGTCAATCGGTCCCTGACGTTAGCCAAAAATCAGGCGGAACCGGAACGCAAAACCTTAATCCGGAACCGGCAGACCTGTCGTCCGCGACTGGATTGATAAAGCGACTTAGTTACTGGAAAGTTAGCGAAAAACCGAATGATGAAACCGCAACGCCAAAGGAGAATATGGAGTGACGGCAGCCGCCGCCATTGCCTTGCCATGGCCTTCAAATCAATATGCTTTCAAAGATTCGCAAACAGCAAGGTGGCCTGCCCGTGATGACCGTCATGGACTATATCTCGATCGTCGTTTTCATCCTGTTATGGGCCGTCTATACCCATGTCACGACGGGAACGAGGCTGTTTTCGAGAGCCAGCCTCAATCAGGCCATGGCCGAGCGTCGGCGAGACTGGATCATGAATTCGCTGAAGCGCGACCTGAAGATGATCGACACCCAGATCATGGCCGGCCTGCAGAACGGCACGGCCTTTTTCGCTTCCACCTCCATCTTCGCCATCGGCGGATGTTTCGCACTTCTGGGCGCGACCGAACAGGTCGAATCGGTATTTCGCGACATGCCTTTCGTGCATTATGCCGGGCGCACGGCTTTCGAACTGAAGGTCATCGGGCTCACCTGTCTTTTCGGTTATTCCTTCTTCAAATTCGGCTGGTCCTATCGCCTGTTCAACTATTGCACGATCCTGTTCGGCGCCATCCCCATGGTCCACGATGTCGGTGCGGATCGCGAAGCGGCGGAGCGGGCGGCCGAAAACGTCATAAAGATGAACATCATCGCTGCTAAGAACTTCAATGACGGCCTGCGGACGATCTTCCTGTCCATCGGTTATCTCGGCTGGTTCATCAGCCCTTACGTCTTCATCGCCAGCACGGTCATCATCATCGTGGCGCTGTTACGCCGCCAGTTCTTTTCCGAAGCGCGACGCGCCATCATGGAAGAAAACAGGCCTTGAAATAGCCGCACTTAAAGGGCCAAGCCCACACGTCATTTCAAGCGAATCCAAGTGAATGTCGGCCCCTCGAAAAGCTGAAAAAGCGGAAAACATGGACACAGACGCAGCCGCAAATGAAAACCGCCGCAAAGGCCGCATCGGCGGGCTGGATACGCTCAGAGGGATCGCCCTTCTCGCCATGGCGTCCTACCATTTCACATGGAATCTGGAATATTTCGGCTATCTCGAACCCGGCACGGCAACCACGGGTCTCTGGAAGCTCTATGCGCGCGGCATCGCCAGCTCGTTCCTGTTTCTTGCCGGCTTCAGCCTGTTTCTGGCCCATGGCAAGGGTCTGAACTGGCCGTCTTTCGGCAAGCGTTTTGCGATGGTGGCGGGGTCTGCCCTGCTCATCACCGTCGCCACCTATTTCGCCTTTCCGGACAGCTTCATCTTCTTCGGCATATTGCACAATATCGCCGCTGCAAGCCTTGTCGGGCTGCTGTTCCTGCGTGCGCCCGCACCCGTGACGCTGCTTTTTGCGGTGGTTGCTTTCATCCTGCCGCACTATCTGCAATCGGAGCTGTTCAACGCAAAATGGCTGGCCTGGATCGGTTTTTCCACCATGCCCCCCCGCTCGAACGATTATGTGCCACTGCTGCCCTGGCTTGCGCCCTTCCTCGCCGGACTTGCGGTCTCGCAATTCGTCACGCCGCGCGACTGGCTCGACCGCTTTCGAAGCCCAAGTTCGCCTCGCAACCTGATCGCAGGCGCCGGCCGTCACAGCCTTGCCTTTTACCTCATCCACCAGCCGGTGCTGATCGGCCTCGTCTACACCCTGTCGCTCATCGCCCCGCCCCCGCCTGTCGATCAGGTAGAGCTTTACAAATCGAGCTGTGAAAAGAGCTGCGTCGAGCAGGCGAACGGACTGGAACTGTGCCAACGTTTCTGCGGCTGCACGCTGGAGAAGCTGCAGGCGGAAAACCTGTTCGACACTATGATGGAAGGCAAGCTCAGCGCCGATCAGCAGACGAAGGTCAGCGAGGTGGCGCAGCAGTGCACTGTTGAAGCGCAGTAGGCTCAGGTAGCCAGAACGTTAGCGCTTGCCGCCTTTTCTTCTCCCCGCCGGGGAGAAGAGACAAGCGAAACCCGCTCGTTCCATATGCAACAAAAGTGAAATGGCTTCGGAGCCATTCTTGACAGCTACGTCAACGGAATAGCCAACACCGCTATAGGGCCGGGGCCGGCTTCACGTCCCCACGCCGATTTCGGCAAGCCGCGTCAGACAGGCTTCTTCGACATTGTCGAGTTCCGCCAGCGTCTCTTCGATGTCCTTGCGTTTTTGCCGAAGCTCGGCGCGCTTTTCATCGACCTTCTTCATCAGAAGCACCAATTGGCCCGATTCGCCCGGCGGTTCCTTGTAGACGTGAATGATTTCGCGAATTTCGGAGATCGTGAAACCGATACGGCGGCCGCGCAGGATTTCCTGAATGAGGCGGCGGTCCGCAGCCCTGAAAAGCCGTGTGCGCCCGCGACGCTCAGGGTGAATCAGCCCCTCGTCCTCGTAAAATCTCAAGGTACGGGTGGAAACACCGAATTCGCGTGTCAGTTCGGTTATGCTATAATACTTGTCCAAGGGCCTATCCGATTCATAACCGGATGATATTATTTGACCTTCACGTAAAAGTCAATTTTCGCCCGCTTGGCCCTACCCGGAAATACCGTACCACCAGGTCGCGATCCCCAGAAAGGCGAAAAAGCCGACAATATCGGTGACCGCCGTGACGAAGACCGCCGAGGAGACCGCCGGGTCCGCCCCGAACTTGTCGAGCACCAGCGGAATGAGAATGCCCGCCAGCGCCGCCGCCAGCATGTTGAGACACATGGCCGTGGCGATGATGCCGCCAATATGGATATCTTGAAACCAGACGCCGGCAACAATGCCGATGGCGCAGCCGAACAGCATGCCGTTCAGGATACCCACACCCGCCTCGCGCCGGATGATGCGCGCGGCGTTGTGAATATCGAGGCTTTTGGTGGCAAGTGCCCGCACCGACACCGTCATGGTCTGCGACCCGGCATTGCCGCCCATGCCGGCCACCGCCGGCATCAGGATTGCCAGCGCGACGATCTGCTGGATCGTCGCATCGAACAGGCTGATGACAGAGGCGGAGAGAAAGGCGGTGATGAGATTGACCGCAAGCCAGGGCACGCGTGAACGGGACGTGCTGGCAATCGAGTCCGACAGTTCTTCGTCACCGACACCGCCAAGGCGCAGCAGATCCTCTTCGGCCTCTTCCTGAATGACGTCCACCACGTCATCGATGGTCAGCACGCCCACCAGTCGGCCGTTGTCATCGACCACGGCAGCAGAGAGAAGGTCGTATTGCTCGAAAAGCTGCGCGGCCTCTTCCTGGTCCATTTCCGCTGGAATGGAGTGGTTGGTCTCGTGCATGATCGTTTCGATCTTCACCTGACGCTTGGCGCGCAGCACCTTGTCGAGATCGAGCGCGCCGACCAGCTTGAAGGTGGGGTCGATGACGAAGATCTGCGTGAAGGAATCCGGCAGCTCCTCCTCCTCGCGCAAATAATCGATGGTCTGCCCCACGGTCCAGAACGGCGGCACGGCCACGAATTCCGTCTGCATGCGGCGGCCGGCCGAGCTTTCCGGATAATCCAGAGCCCGCATCAGCCGCACACGTTCGGTGAACGGCAGTTGCGAGAGAATATCCTCGCGGTCCTCGTCGTCGAGGTCCTCGAGAATATAGACGGCGTCGTCCGAATCCAGCTCGCCGATACCGGCGGCGATCTGCTCGTTCGACATCTGGTCGACGATATCGAGGCGGATACCCTCATCCACCTCGGTCAGCGCCGTCATGTCGAAGTCGGAACCGAGAAGGCGCACCAGCGCATGGCGCTGTTCCGGCTGGATGGATTCCAGCAGGTCGCCGAGTTCGGATTCGTGCAGCCGCGCCACGTTCTTGCGCAGGAAAAGCAGATCGCGGTCAGCGATCGCGGCACCCACCATCGTCAGAAAATCCGAGCGGACGGAGCCGTCTTCTGCGTAAATATCGGAGGGCGCTTCCGCAGGCTTCATGTCCTCGGGCGCGACAGGATCGTCGTCACGGTCTGTCATCTGGCGTCCCCTTGTATTCAAATGCCGCAGTGCACGGATGCGCAGGCAGAATGGCGTTAAAAGGTTTATTGTCAACAACCGGATAGCGGCAAATGAACAAGCTCTCCGGCTGCGACGAAAAATCCATTCGACATTCCTCTTCCTGTTCGCAGGCTTAGCCACGGCCAGCGGCTATAGGCATGTTTAGCCAGGCTTTGCAGCTTGTTTTACGACAACGCCCACCCCCTTTACGCCGTTCCCGTTTTAAATGTCGAACGGGCGAACAAAGGTTTCGCCGCAATGCACAATTAAGACATTGACAGGCAGCGTGGAACGGCGCTTCTGGATAGGCATTTGACAAACGGCAAGCGCCGACAGGCGGGCACGAGAAGACAGATTCCGGGAATCAGGAACATGAGCAAGACGGACTTCATTGGCAAGGCATCGACAGCCGCAGGCGGCTGGGGCGCACTCAAAAGCGTCGGTAAACGCCTTCTCGAATCCGGCGCCCCGATTTCCGGCGCCCGCACGCTTTTGAAGACCAACCAGCCGGATGGATTCGACTGCCCGGGCTGCGCCTGGGGCGACCCGGAACACGGCTCCTCTTTCGAATTTTGCGAGAACGGCGTCAAGGCCGTTTCATGGGAAGCGACGGAGGCCCGCGTGCCGCCGGACTTCTTCGCCAGCCGCACCGTCTCGGAACTGCGCGGCTGGTCCGATTACGATCTGGAAAAACAGGGCCGCCTCACCCATCCCATGCGTTATGACCGGGCGAGCGACAAATATCTGCCCGTCTCCTGGGACGATGCCTTCGCCGAAATCGGCCGTATCCTCAACAGCCTCGACAGCCCGGACCGCGCGGAGTTCTATACCTCCGGCCGCGCCTCCAACGAGGCGGCCTTCCTTTATCAGTTGATGGTCCGGCTTTACGGCACCAACAATTTCCCCGATTGTTCGAACATGTGCCACGAAGCGAGCGGCGTCGGCCTGAAGGCTTCGATCGGCGTCGGCAAAGGCACCGTGCTGCTTGAGGATTTCGAGCAGACGGACGCCATTTTTGTCATCGGGCAAAATCCCGGCACCAACCATCCCCGCATGTTGGGCGACCTGCGCCGCGCCGCCCTTCGCGGCGCTCGCATCGCCGTTTTCAACCCCATCCGTGAAAAGGGTCTGGAACGCTTTGCCGACCCGCAGGACAAGGTGGAGATGATTACCGGCGGCAGCACCCGCATCGCCACCAATTATTACCAGCCGCGCCAGGGCGGCGACATGGCGGCCGTGCGCGGCATGAGCAAGGCGGTCTTCGCCGCCGACGATGCCGCAAGGGCAGCGGGCGAACCCGCCATCATCGATTACGACTTCATCGCCGAACACGCGGCGGAGTTCGAGGCCTATCGCGCCGCCGTCGATGCGACGAACTGGGAAAGCATCCTCGACCAGTCCGGCCTCACCCGCGCGGAGATCGAGGAAGCCGCCCGCATCTACATGAATGCCGGTTCCGTCATCGCCACCTGGGCCATGGGCGTCACCCAGCACAGGCATTCGGTCATCATCGTTCGCGAGATCACCAATTTCATGCTGCTGCGCGGTAATATTGGCCGTCCGGGCGCCGGCCTCTGCCCGGTGCGCGGCCATTCCAACGTGCAGGGCGACCGCACCGTCGGTATCGACGAAAAGGCCCCGCCAGCGCTTCTCGACGCGCTGGAGAAGGAACTCGGCGTCCCCATGCCGCGCAAGCCCGGCCACAATACAGTCGAAGCCGTCGCCGCCATGCTGGACGGCGAGGCTCAGACCTTCATCGCGCTCGGCGGTAATTTCATGCGCGCGACGCCCGACAGCCCGCTGATCGTCAAGGCCTTCGAAAAGCAGAAGCTGACCGTCAACATCGCTACCAAGCTCAACCATTCGCATCTGGTGCCGGGCGAAACCTCCTTCGTGCTGCCCTGCCTCGGCCGAACGGAAATCGACCGCAATTCGGCCGGCCGGTCGCAGATCGTCACGGTGGAAGATTCCATGAGCATGGTGCACGGTTCCGGCGGCATCAATTCGCCGGCTTCGGATGAGCTGCGTTCGGAAGTCGCCATCGTCGCCGGCATCGCCGAGGCGACGCTTGGCAATGCCCAAGTCGACTGGAAGGCGCTTGCCGATGACTACGATCTCATCCGCGACATGATCGAGCGGGTCATTCCCGGTTTCGATAATTTCAACGAGCGCGTCCGCGTGCCGCGCGGTTTTCATCTGCGCAACGCAGCAGCCGAACGGGAATGGAACACGCCGGCAAAAAAGGCCACCTTCTACAGCGGCCCCTTGCCCGAACAGACAGAACACCAGCAGGCGCTCACGCGCGATGACCTGTTCGTATTGCAGACCTTCCGCAGCCACGATCAGTACAACACCACGATCTACGGCATGGACGACCGTTATCGCGGCGTCTATGGCGAGCGCCACGTCATCTTCATGAACCCGAAAGACATGGAAGCGCTCGGCGCCCATTCCCGCCAGCGCGTCGATGTCATCGGCGAATATGGCGACGGCATGGAGCGCATTGCGCGGAATTTCCGGCTGGTGCCCTATAATATCCCGCAGGGCAGCATCGGCGGTTATTATCCGGAACTGAACGTGCTGGTGCCGCTGTCGAGCTATGGCGAAGGCAGCTTCACGCCGACATCGAAATCGGTGCTCGTCTCCGTTCGCCTGCGCCGGGATGCCTCCTGATGGAAGAGGAGCAATCCACTGCGGCGTTCATGGCGGCGGTGGAGCGGGTTCAGGAAAGCTCCTCACGGGCGCTGACCGCCACGGGCGCGGCTATCCTTCTTTCGGTTCATCTGAACATCGCCGCTGACAGCCGCAGCATCGCCAACCGGCTGGGGCTTGCACACGCCCTCATTCTGCGCGAAATCATGGCCCTGTCGCCGCGTTTCGTGCGGATGGTAAAACGCGATGCCCGCACCCAGCGCAGCTTTCTGGAGGCAACCGAAGAAGGACAGGCCCTTGCGGCGGCGTCCCTGCGGATTTGAAACGAACGGAGCATTCCTTGGCAATCAGGCCGATCCTGCCCTACCCCCATCCCGGCCTCTCCGAAATCTGCGCGCCGGTCACGGCCTTCGACGGGCAATTGCAGGAGCTGGTGAGCGACCTCATCGATACGATGCGCGCCGCACCCGGCGTCGGCATCACCGCCGCCCATATCGGCGTCAAACAGCGAGTCTTCGTGCTGGAGCTGACACCGGGAACCGTGCTCACCTACATCAATCCTGAAGTCGTCAGCCAATCCACGCAGACCATGCGCCATATGGAGGGCAGCGTCTCCATGCCGGGCTTCACGGAGGAAGTGGAGCGGCCATCCGAAATCGAGGTGACATTTCAGGACATAGCCGGCGGCGAACACCGACAGACCGCCGAGGGATTTCACGCCATCTGCATACAGCACGAGATCGACCAGCTGGACGGCATTTTCTGGCTGAAGCGCCTCTCGAAGCTCAAGCGTGACCGGATGGTGAGAAAATGGGAAAAATCCCGGAAATCCTGATGGTCAGCCGGTAATCGATAGCGCAAATTCCGCATCGCCCTTCAGCGTGTTGCTGACGGTACAGATATCCTCCGCCATGTGGGCGATGGCGCCGCGCGTGGCCTCATCGAAATCCCCCTTTATCTCTATCCGGACATCGAAACGCACGATCCGCGACGGCTCCTCCTCAGCCTTTTCGCCAGATACATGCACCACGACCTTTTCGAACCGGTCGAGCACGCCCATGCGGCTCGCCGCAATCCGGGCACTGAGCGCCAGACAGGCCGACAGCGACGAATAAAGAAGATCGAGCGGATTGAAACCCGGCTCCGAGGCCGCCGTCACCACCGTCAGGGCGCCTCCGGTGGCCGTGACGATATCGGGATGCCCGAGACGGCCAAGAGTGACGACAGCGCCCGTCGGCCGCTTTTTAACCCTGAACTGATTCATGCCCGACCTCACACCGCGATTTCACCCGATGGAACCAAAATTAGCCTCGCGCTTTTACTCACGCAACGGTGAACGACCGTTGAGTATTGATTGAAAAGGGAGCTGGGACATATGGTTACATCTACGCTCGTCAGCATTCTGATCACCTTCCTGGTGATTGTGCTCGTCTTGTGGCTTATCGCGCGACTGCCGGTCGGCGGCGGTGCGAAACAGATCGCACAGGTGATCGTCATCATCATCGGCATTATTTCGCTGCTGAAATATCTCGCCGTCTTCTGATGTCCCCGCACGGTGCAGACGAAAAAAGGCGGCGAAAGCCGCCTCTTTTTATGCGCGGTTTTCACTCGTCCGGTCGCTATTGCCGAGGCTCGAACTGATAGGTTTTTTTCAGGGTAATATCCCGAACGCTGCCAATACCCAGAAACGGCGTATTGTCAGCATCAAAAATCGCCCTGCCCTTCGCCACGATCCACCGATCCGACCCATCCGGCAGATTGACCTTGTAGCGCTGGTCGAAAAACACACCGGTAGTGATGCTCTCAAAAATGGCCTGCGCCACCTGATCGCGCATCTCGACATCGATTCTTTCGAGAATCTCCTCGATCGTCACCCCACGCGACGCAACCGGCTCCGAAAACCCATGGCATTCCGCAGTGACCGCATCCATGATCAGCCTGTTATCGGAAATACTCCACATGTAATAGCCAAGCGCATTGTCTGAATCCGTTTTGTCCCCCTGCACGAAAACCCCCAGACATATTTTCCTGACAAAAGCTAACATCGGACCTCTAATATTCCACCCCTCCTTTTTGTAGGGGGAAACGCACGGCTACTACAGCGTGCATCGATATCCACTGAAATTTGACGATGAGCGAATCCAGCTCGAGCATTTCCAGTAAAAGCGATAGAGCACGCCCCACGATTCCGTTTTGACCGGACGTGCTCCAGGGTTCCGAAATGGACGATAAATTTCGAAGAGGCATCGCAAACCCACCTGCCTGCGCCTACATGGCCTGTGATGACATGTCGAAGGAGTTCAATATGGTGCGAGCCGCCCTCACTCTCGGATTGCTGATCGCAACCGTCTTTCTGGCCGGGTGCCAGACGTGGCATAGTCCATATCGTGGAAACGAGTGGCGCATGGATCAGGTCATGGATGGTGACCCGTACCGTGTCGGTGACGGCCAGCGCAACCGACGCTGATCCACCTCGTCCATTCAATTCGAACGGCGGCAGGTCGATAATTTGCCGCCGTTAATTCGTGGCGCTCTGGCCACGGGATAAAGCAGATTGGTCTGGTTTGGGACACATCCAATACGGCCCAACGAACCGGGGACAGAAAACAGAGAGCAAGCTAAACGACTGGCTAAAAAAGAAAAAACCCGCCGAAGCGGGTTTCTTTGGTGCGGTCGAGAAGACTCGAACTTCCACGGGTTGCCCCACAGCGACCTCAACGCTGCGCGTCTACCAATTCCGCCACGACCGCATCGTGGTAGGCGTCGACTTGCGCCGACGGGGGTGCATGTAGCAAAAGGATTTTCGGTGCACAAGAGCGTCGTGACAGTTTTTTGAAATTAAAAATCGCACCGCACCATCCTATATGCAGGAAGCCCGGAAATGCTGGGGTTGCGGCCCTGTCGCCATTTTGCGAGAAGGCTGTGGAAAGGACTTTTTCATGCTCACACGCACCGATATCGAGACAAACATGCTCCCCGCCGCCGGTTCGCCGCCCGTTCGCTGGCGAATCTCGGAAGGCCTCGTCCCCTATGAGCAGGCGATTGAGGAAATGGAGCGTGAAGTCGCCGCCATTGCCAGCGGCGAAGCAGACGAACTCGTCTGGCTTCTGGAACATCCGCCGCTCTATACCGCCGGCACCAGCGCCGATGCCGCCGATCTCATAGAGCCGGAGCGTTTCCCCGTCTTCGCCACGGGTCGTGGCGGCGAATATACCTATCATGGGCCGGGACAGCGGGTCGTCTATGTCATGCTCGATCTGAAGCGGCGGCGGCAGGATGTCCGCGCCTATGTTGCGGCGCTGGAGGATGTCATAATCCGTACGCTCGACAAGATGAATGTGCGTGGCGAGCGGCGCGAGGATCGCGTCGGCGTCTGGGTCAGGCGCCCGGAAAAACCGCTGCTTCCCGATGGCGGCATGGCCGAGGACAAGATCGCGGCACTTGGCATCAGGCTGCGCAAATGGGTGAGCTTCCACGGGCTCTCGATCAACGTCGATCCGGACCTCGCGCATTTTTCCGGCATCGTTCCCTGCGGCATCAGCGCCTATGGCGTCACCAGCCTTGTCGATCTTGGATTGCCGGTTATGATCGGCGACGTCGACGTTCTGCTGCGCGAGGCCTTTGAGGAAGTGTTTGGCGAGGCAGTGCCCGAAACCGGCGCAAGCGGCTGATCCCACCGCAACCTTTGCCGCAGGCCGGTGTTTCCAGCATCGATCACCACAAGAGGAGGAACGATCATGTTCACTACGTCCGCCTACGCCTGCGATGACGGTTCTTCGCCGATGAAGCTTGCGACCATCAAGCGTCGCGATCCCGGCCCGCGCGATGTCGAAATCGAGATCGAATTCTGTGGCGTCTGCCACTCCGATATCCACACTGCCCGCAGCGAATGGCCGGGCTCCCTCTATCCCTGCGTTCCCGGCCACGAAATCATCGGCCGCGTCGGCCGTGTCGGCGCGAAGGTCACCCGGTTCAAGGCGGGCGACCGCGTCGGCGTCGGCTGCATCGTCGATAGCTGCCGGGAATGCGCAAGCTGCGCCGAGGGGCTGGAGCAATATTGCGAAAACGGCATGACCGGCACCTATAATTCGCCCGACAAAGCGATGGGCGGCGGCGCGCATACGCTCGGCGGTTATTCCGCCCACGTCGTCGTCGACGACCGTTACGTCCTCAACATTCCCGAAGGCCTCGATCCGGCAGCAGCAGCACCCCTGCTCTGCGCGGGTATCACCACCTATTCGCCACTGCGCCACTGGAACGCCGGACCCGGCAAGCGTGTCGGCGTCGTCGGTCTTGGCGGTCTTGGCCATATGGCCGTCAAGCTCGCCAATGCCATGGGCGCGACCGTGGTGATGATCACGACCTCGCCCGCCAAAGCGGAGGATGCGAAAAAGCTCGGCGCCCACGAGGTGATCGTCTCGCGCGATGCCGAGCAGATGAAAAAGGCCGCCTCGAGCCTCGATCTCATCATCGACGCCGTGGCCGCCGACCATGACATCAACGCCTATCTGGCGCTGCTGAAACGTGACGGCGCGCTGGTGCAGGTGGGCGCGCCTGAAAAGCCGCTCTCGGTTATGGCCTTCAGCCTCATTCCCGGCCGCAAGACCTTTGCCGGCTCGATGATCGGCGGCATTCCCGAGACGCAGGAAATGCTGGATTTCTGCGCCGAAAAAGGCATCGCCGCCGAAATCGAGATGATCGATATCGATCAGATCAACGACGCTTATGAACGCATGATAAAAAGCGATGTGCGTTATCGTTTCGTCATTGATATGAAGAGCCTGCCGCGCCAGAAGGCCGCCTGACCCCGGAAGGGGGGGCGACCTTGCGGGCGTCCCCTCTCCCGTCGGACCTTTTGGTCGAAAGCGCAGCCTGACCCATGACTCCCCGATCCATGACCAGCCTGACCGGTTTCAACGATATAGCCAAGGGCATGACCATCATGGCGGGTTGCATGCTGGTGCTGCCGGTCATGGATGCGATTGCCAAATATATGGCGGTGAGCGGCGGCATGTCGCCGGCGCAGGTGACCTTCTACCGTTTCTTTTTCCAGGTGCTCTGCACCCTGCCGCTGCTGATCGTGGTGTCGCCCAGGGCGCTGTTCAGCGCCAAAAGGCCGTGGATGAACTGCCTGCGCGGCGTGCTGCACGCCTCGGCCAGCCTGATGTTTTTCGCCGCCGTCAAATACATGCCGCTCGCCGATGTCTTCGCGATCTATTTCGTCGAACCTTTCATGCTGACGATGATGTCGGCCCTCTTCCTCGGCGACAAGGTGGGCTGGAAGCGCTGGACGGCGATTGCGGTCGGCTTCGGCGGCGCGCTGATCGTCATACAGCCCAGCTTCGAAATCTTCGGCTGGACATCGCTCCTGCCGGTCGCCTGCGCCTTTCTTTATACGCTCTACCTCTTCCTGAACCGCGCCATCGGCGATGCCGACAGCCCGTTGGTCATGCAGACAATGTCCGGCATTGCGGGAACCGTGTTCATGGGCGCCGCACTTTTCGCCGGCGATGCGCTGGGCGACAAGGATTTTGCCGTCTCGCTGCCGCAATCCGGCTTCGCACTTGCCCTGCTCGTATTGTTGGGATCGATATCCGGCTACATGCACCTGTTGATCGTCAGGGCCTTCCGGCTGGCGCCGCTCTCTCTGCTGGCGCCGTTCCAGTATTTCGAGATCATCTCGGCGACGATCCTCGGTTATGCGCTGTTTTCGGATTTCCCGACGCCGTCGAAATGGCTCGGCATCCTCATCATCGTCGCATCCGGCCTGTTCATCATCTGGCGCGAGCGCCAGCAGGCCGGTGCGAACCCGCCGCTTGACGGGCAGTGACAGCCGACACCTGACGTGCCTCAACCGTTCGAGGGCAGCGGGCCTTCGTCGTGATGGTCCTGCGCCTCCACAAGGCTGCCGAGCAGCCAGAGGGAAACCTCGGCCGCTTCTCCGGCCGATTTGAAACGGTATGAGCCGCTATATTTCGGCATGTCGAAAAAGGTGACGACGAAACCGTCGCCGCTTTCAAGACTTTCGACCCGGATGCGCTCGGGATCGATCATCACGCACACATAATGCGACCCCATATTGCGCATGAAGCCGGCCTTGTTGTCGTGCAGCCGCACGAAGGCTGCGCCGCCATCCGCCGTCATATGCAGACTTCTGATCGCCTCATTGGGAAAGGCGCGGGCGAAATCCATGATCGCCTGCCCCACATCATGACTGTTATCCTCATCCGTCGCCCGCGACATGCGCCAGGCATAAACAGCGAAGACCGAAAGCAGCACGAAAACGATAATCCAGATCGCAATACTCATCCGGGACGCTCCCTCAGCATCGAAACATCAAGATTCGCGAATCGAAACGATGCGAACCCGGTTCAGGTTCATATAGACCGAGGCTTGTGTGAAGTGTGGCTTTGTGGGATCGACGTCGTTTCGCCGCCTGGCACGGTCCGCACCATCATAAACGCTTGAGGAACGAAGCCTTCGCCAGCAGCCATTGCCGGCGAAGCTGCGACAGTTGCAGGTCTCCGTCGAATACGCCGCTCCCCGCCTTTCTCGCGGCGGCGATGACCGGCGCGGACAGGGCGACGGGAAGATAGGCGGCAAAGACATTTTTTGAAATCTTCGCGCGTCTCGCCTTCTCAATATGATCCAGCGCATGGGCCGCGAAAATTTCGATGGCGATGCCGATGCGCTGCCTGTCCTGCCCTTCAAGAAAGGTCTCGCGGTCGAGCCCGGCCGCAGCCAGCATATCGGCGGGAATATAGACCTGCCCGCGACGCCGGTGCAGCGGCATGAGCAGCAGCATGCCGGCCATGGCCTGCGCCACGCCCGCGTGCCCTGCTGCCTCCGCGCTGGATGCGGCGTCTTCGGCGGAAAGCACGAGGCTTGCAAGCTGGATCAATGCGGATGCGGTCTCTCCGGCATAGCCTTCCAGCGCATTGCGATCCTCGAACAGGTCGTCATAGAGATCGAAGATACGCGCCTCGATCATATTGGCGAGAACCGGGCGCGGCAGGCGATAGTGCTCGATCGTCGTCAAAAGCGCTGCAGCCACCGGGTGGGACTGGCTGTCGCCATGTGGATTGCCGTCGAGAAGATCGCGCCACCATTGCATGCGCACCTCACCGGGCAGCGCTTCGCGCACGGAATCGCGGATACGGGCGATCTCGGCATTGAAGGCGTATAGCGCGGCAAGCGCATTACGCCTGTCGGCAGGCGACAAAAGACAGGCGAGATAGCGGTCGCGATCGGTATCGCGCAGCGTCGCGAGGCAGACGTCGAGATTTTCTGTGGGTGCCATGGTTCCCCGCGCGAAACGTCCTGTCAGCCTTCGACGGCAATCAGCGCCGCAGCCACGGCGCGCGATTCCGACAGCATAATATTATAGGTGCGCACGGCAGCACCCGTGCTCATAGGGTCAACGGAAATGCCCGCTTCCTTGAAGGCGGCGCGCAATTCCTTCGGCAGAACCCGCATGCCGTCGCCCGTGCCGATCAGCAGCACTTCGATATCCTGCGCTTCCGCCAGAACCTTTTCGAAATGTCCGACCGTCAGTTCTGTCGCATCGACAGGCTCCCACCCGTAGATGCCCGAAGGCAGGAGCAGAAGCGAACCGCGATGCGACATGTCGGCAAAACGGAACCCGCCATTGCCATAGGCATCGATGGGCGCCCGGCCGGGAAAATGGGCCGGGCGTATTTCAATCCCGCCGGCCATCAGACGGCAGGCTTGCCGCCAATGGCGCCGGTGTTGTTTTCTTTCTTGTCGTCCTTCTCATCTTCCGCATCCTTGGTATCAGGACGCAGCTTGAAGGCGATCAGCACCGGAGCGGCGATGTAGACCGAGGAGAACACGCCGATACCGACACCGAACAGCATGGCGAAGGTGAAGGAACGGATGACCTCGCCGCCGAAGAGATAAAGCGCCAGCAGTGCCAGAAGTACGGTCAGACCGGTAAGGATCGTACGCGACAGAGTCTGGTTCAGCGACACGTCGATGATCATGGAAAGCGGCATCTTCTTGTATCGCCTGAGGTTTTCACGGACACGGTCGTAGATGACCACGGTATCGTTCAGCGAATAACCGATGATCGTAAGGATCGCCGCGATACTGGTCAGATTGAACTCTATCCCAAGGAAGACGAACAGGCCGATAGTGAAGACCACGTCGTGCACCATGGAGATGACCGCGCCGAGTGCAAACTGCCACTCGAAGCGAACCCAGATGTAGACCATGATCGCCGCCATCGCGAGCATAACGCCGATGGTGGAGGTAACGGTCAGGTCGCCGGAAACGGCAGGACCGACGACTTCCACGCGACGGAAGTCATAGTTGTCCTCAAGCTCGCCGCGCACCATGGTGATGGCGGACTGCTCGGCATTTTCGCCGCCGTCCTGCGCCTGGATGCGGATGAGAACATCCTGCGGCGTACCGAAGTTCTGCGCCTGGATTTCACCGAGGTTGAGCTGGTTCAGACGATCGCGAATATCGGCGAGATCGGCCTCGCCCTGCTTGGCGCGCACTTCGATGACCGAGCCGCCCTGGAAATCGATACCGAGGTTCAGACCCTTGGCCACGAAACCGCCGACGCAGGCGAGCATGATCGCGCCGGTAATCATGAACACCACGCGGCGATAACGCATGAAGGGAATGTCGCGACCGTCGAACATGGCGGTGCGGACACCTTTCGGCAGGTGTTTCGGACGGCTGCGGCGAACCCAGTAGCCGAACATCCACGCTGTCAGCGTATAGGCGGTGAAGACGGTGGTGATGATACCGACAGCCAGCGTAACGGCGAAGCCCTTGACGGGGCCGGTGCCCATATAGAACAGCACGCTTGCCACGATCAGCGTCGTCAGGTTGGCGTCGATAATGGTCGCAAAGGCGCGGGTGAAGCCGTTATCCAGTGACTGGATCAGCGGTTTGCCGCTCTTCACCTCCTCGCGTATGCGTTCATAGATGAGAACGTTCGAATCCACGGCCATGCCGATGGTCAAGACGATACCGGCGATACCCGGCAAGGTCAGCGTCGAACCGATCACACTGAGGACGGCGAGAAGCATGACGACGTTGACGATGAGCGCGATATTCGCCAGCAGGCCGAAGAAGCCATAAAAGACGAACATGAAGATGAGGACGCCAACCGCGCCGATGGCGCTGGCCGTCAGGCCGGCGGTGATGGAGTCGTTACCGAGGCTCGGGCCGACGGTGCGTTCTTCAACCACGGTCAGCGTGGCCGGCAGCGCGCCGGCGCGCAGCAGAACCGCGAGGTCGTTGGCGCCCTGCACCGAGAAATTACCCGAAATCTGCCCCGAACCGCCGATGATCGGCTCGCGGATGACAGGTGCGGAAATGACCTGGTTATCGAGAACGATGGCGAAAGGCTTGCCGACATTCTGCTGCGTCGCCTGCGCGAAGCGCTGCGCACCGCGGCTGTCGAAGCGGAAGGTGACGACCGGTTCGTTGGTCTGCTGGTTGAAGCTTGCCTGTGCGTCGACGAGATTGTCGCCGGAAACCAGGGCACGGCGTTCCACCAGATAGGGAACCGGCGGATCGTCCTGCGAATAGAGAACCTCGGAGGTCGCGGGCGGACGGCCGTTCATGGCTTCCTGTACCGGCATCGTCGTATCGACCATGCGGAAGGACAGCTTTGCCGTCTGGTTCAGAAGCGATTTCAGGCGCTGCGGATCCTGAAGGCCGGGTACCTGCACGATGATGCGGTCCGAACCCTGACGCTGGATGAGCGGTTCGGTGGTGCCGACTTCGTCAACGCGACGGCGCACGACTTCGATCGACTGCGAAACGGCGGACGACAGGCGGTAGTCGATGCCTTCATCCGTCAGGTTGAGCCGGAGCAGATTGTCGCCGCCGTCATTCATCGTCACTTCGGTGATCGAGCCGCCGACCAGCGTGCCGGCGGACACCGGCTGCGTCAGGTCGCGAAGCGCGTTCTTGGCGGCCTCCACCTGAGCGGGATCGCTGATGCGAACCTGAATCTGCTGGCCGTTGCCGGTCAGCCCCGAATAGCGGATGTTGGCGTCGCGAAGCTGCGTGCGCACATCGCCGACGATCGTTTCAAGCCGTTCCTTGACGATGTCGGAACGCTCGATCTTGAGCATGATGTGCGAACCGCCCTGAAGGTCGAGACCGAGCGTTACCTTGTTGTCCTTGTACCAGGCAGGCATGCCCTCCAGCTGTTTGTCCGTAAACAGGTTGGGAGAGGCGATGAAGACGCTTGCCAGCACAAGCAGCCAGATGAAGACTGTTTTCCAACGGGAAAAATGAAGCATTTCGATCTCGGTCAGGGTTGGGGTAGCGCTTTGCGCAACCCGTCAAAATTCGCAATCGGGCATTCGATAATCCGGCAGGATCAGGAAGCGGCTTCCGTCTTGACCACTTCGCCCTTCACACGCACTTCGGCAATGTAGGCACGGGCGGCACGGATTTTCACGCCTTCGGCGATTTCGACTTCGAGTTCATTGTCATCGATGACCTTGGTCACCTTGCCGACGATGCCGCCGCCGAGAACGACCTGATCGCCACGGCGAATATTGGTGAGCGTTTCCTGGCGCTTCTTCATCTGCGCGCGCTGCGGGCGGATAAGGAAAAAGTACCAGACCACCATGAGCGGCGCAAACAGGAAAAGCATTTCAAGGCCGGAACCGAAGGCCGATGCGCCGCCCGCTACGTCCTGGGCAAAAGCTTGACTAATGAACATATAAAACTCCTCAGAATTACGGCACGACCTTGGATGCCGCCCCAGCTTTCAAGCCGCCGGAATATAGTGGGGAACGCCGGGATTGCAACAGATGCAGGGCCCTCGCCGTACCGATTCCGGACCTCTTAACCTTTATGGGCCTGAAACACCATGCTAGGCCGGGCGCAAAACAGAGTTTTGAACACCAGACAAGCGGAAGAAACACCATGATTCGAGAAGAAACGGCCTCCCTGCTTCTTTCAGAACTGCGCCGGCTCACCATTGCCGTGGAACGTCTGGCCGGACCGGCGCCCGCCGTAAACGACTGGAATGCGGCCGATTGTTTCGTCTGGGTACCAGCCAACTCGTTTATCCAGCCGGTTGCCCGCCCCAACCGCATCGCACTGAAGCTGATCCGTGGCGTCGACCATGTCCGCGACATTCTCCACGAAAACACGCTGCGTTTCGCGGAAGGTTTTGCCGCCAATAACGTGCTTCTGTGGGGTGCGCGCGGCATGGGCAAATCCTCGCTGGTCAAGGCCGTTCACGAAGATGTGCGCGCCGCAAGCGGCGTTTCCCTGAAACTCGTGGAAGTGCATCGCGAGGACATCCACACCCTGCCCGCCTTGCTCGACATATTGAAGGCGTCAGGTCACCGCGTCATCGTCTTCTGCGACGACCTCTCCTTCGACCATGACGACACCGCCTATAAATCGCTGAAGGCGGCGCTTGACGGCGGCATCGAGGGCCGGCCGGACAATGTGCTGTTTTATGCGACCTCCAACCGCCGCCATCTTCTGCCGCGCCACATGATGGAAAACGAGCAGTCCACCGCCATCAACCCTTCGGAAGCGGTGGAGGAGAAGGTCTCGCTTTCGGACCGTTTCGGCCTGTGGCTCGGCTTCCACAAATGCGGCCAGGAAGATTATCTGACGATGATCGACAGCTATGCCGCCCATTTCGATCTGGGGCTGGACCGCGAAACGCTGCATCACGAGGCGCTGGAATGGGCGACCACGCGCGGCGGCCGCTCGGGCCGTGTCGCCTGGCAATATATTCAGGACGCCGCCGGCCGCCTCAGAAAACCGCTCGACAGATAACGCCACCGTGACATCGGGCGAAACGCGGTGTCGTTACGACCACACCGCGTGTCGTATTCCCGAACGCCACATCTCCCCTCACATGGTTTGCTGCACCCATGGAGTCACCTGTTTCCGGAGGAGCGGACAGGTACGGTGTTCAAACCATGGAGGAGATGGATATGAGCAGGAACAGAGGCGTCGTTTACATGCGGCCGGGTCAGGTCGAGGTTCGCGATATCGATGACCCGAAGCTTGAGGCGCCGGACGGCCGCCGCATTGAGCACGGCGTCATTCTCAAGGTGATTTCCACCAATATCTGCGGTTCCGACCAGCATATGGTGCGCGGCCGCACCACGGCGATGCCGGGTCTCGTCCTCGGCCATGAAATCACCGGTGAAGTCATCGAAAAAGGCGTCGATGTCGAGATGCTGAAAATCGGCGATATCGTCTCGGTGCCCTTCAACGTCGCCTGCGGCCGCTGCCGCTGCTGCAAGTCGCAGGATACCGGCGTCTGCCTGACCGTGAACCCGTCCCGCGCCGGCGGCGCTTATGGTTATGTCGATATGGGCGGCTGGATCGGCGGACAGGCCCGTTATGTCACCATTCCCTATGCCGATTTCAACCTGCTGAAGTTCCCGGACCGCGACAAGGCGATGTCGAAGATCCGCGACCTCACCATGCTGTCCGACATTCTGCCGACCGGTTTCCATGGCGCGGTCAAGGCGGGCGTCGGCGTCGGCTCCACGGTCTATGTCGCGGGCGCCGGTCCGGTCGGCCTTGCCGCCGCCGCATCCGCCCGTATTCTGGGTGCTGCGGTCGTCATGATCGGCGATTTCAACAAGGATCGCCTTGCGCACGCGGCAAAAGTCGGTTTTGAACCCGTCGATCTTTCCAAGGGCGACCGGCTGGGCGATATGATCGCCGAAATCGTCGGCACCAATGAGGTGGATAGCGCCATCGACGCCGTCGGCTTCGAAGCGCGCGGCCATGCGGGCGGCGAACAGCCGGCCATCGTTCTCAACCAGATGATGGAAATCACCCGCGCCGCGGGCTCCATCGGCATTCCGGGCCTCTATGTCACCGAAGACCCCGGCGCGGTGGATGCGGCGGCAAAACAGGGCAGCCTGTCGCTGCGCTTCGGCCTCGGCTGGGCCAAGGCGCAATCCTTCCACACTGGACAGACGCCGGTGCTGAAATATAACCGCCAGCTCATGCAGGCGATCCTGCATGACCGCCTGCCGATTGCCGATATCGTCAACGCCAAGATCATCGCGCTCGACGATGCGGTGCAGGGCTATGAAAGCTTCGATCAGGGCGCAGCCACCAAGTTCGTTCTCGATCCGCATGGCGATCTGCTGAAGGCTGCCTGATACTTCAGCGGGATATGGCTGATAATCGTAAAAAGCGCCCGCGACGGATATCGTCGCGGGCGCCCTTGTTTTCCGGCCCTGTCACTACCCGGTGAAATTTACGGCTCCCCTACCAGCAGCGCCTCCAGCTCGGCTTTCGCTTCCGGAGAGAGATAAGGTCTGAACAGGCTTGAGACCTGCTTCAATCCCCAGTCCAGCTGCGGCGGACCGAACTCGGTGATGCCTTCCTGAAGGTTGAGATAGGACGCCCAATAGGTGGAGACGATCCAGAGGTTCGTCAGAACGGCGGGCCGTTCTTCCTCGGGTATCGCGGCGAGGCCCGCTTTCTCCATGCGCGCGACGATATCGCCGACGGCAAGGCGCATCGCAGCGCTTATGGTTCGCACGGGCTCCACCAGCGCCGGGGCAGAAGAGATAAGACCGACCAGATCGCGAAACAGGAAACGATAGTCCCACACCAGCGAAAACCAGAGCCGCAGAAAACCGGCATAGGTTGCCGCCGCTCCCTCATCGGCCCCTTTAATCTTTCCAACAATTGCCAGCGCATCGGCCTCGAACCGGGCAAACAACGCCAGAACCAGCGCTTCCTTGGTGCGGAAGTGATAATAGAGATTGCCCTCATTGATCTCCACCGCCCTTGCGATTTCGGCGGTCGTCACATGGTCAGGCCCGCGCTCGTTAAACAGAGTAAGAGCGGCGTCGAGAATTCTCTGGCGTGTGGGACGTGCTGCCGTCCGCCCGGTACTGCTTTTCTTCATTGATTTCGAACCCGACCGTTGAAATATAAGGTACGCACCTTAAATGCCCATAATAAGGTATACACCTTAACAGGAAATGTAAGTGTTCAACGCGGACAAAGGACCTGTAAAATGACCGGAACCGACCTTCGCACCGCCTCCCCGGATACGCCCGGAATCGCTCCCATCTCCAAATTCGCAACCGCCCGCGTCGCGCTGTCGCTCATCCGCAATCCGTTGAAGGCTTTGCCACCGGAAATTTTCAGCGAGCCGGCGGTCTTTACCCGTCTCGGCGGCGTCATGCGGGTTCATCTTGCCGATCCCGCGCTTATTCATGAGGCATTGGTCAAGAACGCCCATCTGCTCGGCAAGGGGGAAGATGTGCGCCGCGCCCTCGGCCCCGCGCTCGGCCAGGGGCTTCTGACAGCCGATGGCGATCACTGGAAGTGGCAAAGGCAATCCGTCGCCGCAGCGTTCCGGCACGAGAAGCTGCTGGAATTGCTGCCGGTCATGATCGACGCCGCGCGCCGCACGCAACAGCGCTGGCACGCATCGCCTGCCGGCGACATCGATATCGGCCATGAGATGATGCGGACGACCTTCGATATCATCGTCGAAACCATGATGTCCGGCGGCCATGAGATCGATATAGCCCGCGTCGAGCAAAGCATCACCGATTATCTGAAACCCACGGGCTGGACCTTCGCACTCGCCATGCTGGGCGCACCGGAATGGCTTCCGCATCCGGGCCGGCGCAAGGCGCGCGCGGCGGTGGACTATCTTCGCTCCAGCCTTGCAACCGTCATTTCCGAAAGGCGACAAAATCCGATTGAGAGGAACGATCTGGTTTCCATGCTGCTAGAAGCGAAAGATCCGGAAACCGGGCGCATGATGAGCGACACGGAAATCATCGACAATCTCCTGACCTTCATCACCGCCGGGCATGAAACCACGGCCCTCGGCCTTGCCTGGACCTTCCATCTGCTCTCGCAAAACAGCGACGTGGAGCGCAAGGTCATCGACGAGATCGAAACCGTTACCGCCGGTGAACCGGTCGCGGCCGACCATATCGCCCGCCTGACCTATACCAGACAGGTATTTTCGGAAGCGATGCGGCTTTACCCGCCCGCCCCTGTCGTGACACGCACGGCATTGCAGGACTTCAGGCTCGGCGAACACGACATCTCGGCCGGCACCGTTCTTTATGTGCCGATCTACGCCGTCCACCGGCACACAACACTGTGGGAAGAACCCGACCGCTTCGACCCGTCGCGCTTCGAGCCAGAAAAGGTCACGGCGCGTCACCGCTATGCCTATATGCCCTTCGGCGCTGGCCCGCGCGTCTGCATCGGCAATGCCTTTGCCATGATGGAGGCTGTTGCGATCCTTGCCGTTCTTTTGCAGAACGACCACCTCAGGAACAAAAGCCCGACAAATACCGAGCCGCTGATGCGGGTTACCTTGCGGCCGGAAAACCGCCTGATGATGCAGGTCAGCAGCCGAAAAAACAAATCGCCCGCGGCGTAACCGCCACGGGCGACTGGTTCAGTGCGAAGCTCCATCCGTCACCGGATGGTGACGATCACAGATCGACGTCGAGGATCGCCATGGAGAAGTTGTAGGAGCGGTCGCCGTCTTCGTCATCGATATAAACGACGCCGAGAAACTCTTCGCCAAGATACACTTCGGCGGAATCGTCCTTGCGCGGACGCGCCTTGACCACCATCGTCGGGTTGAAGGTGCGCTTGAAATAGGCGTCGAGTTTTTTGATTTCGTCGGCTTTCACCACTATTCTCCTGTGCGGTTCGCGTTGGCCCGCTTTTGGCATGGGACAAAGGCCAAAGTAAAGTGAAAGCGGCAAGTCATCCGTGTCTTCCACACGGACGACCGTGAAAAATGCCGGCCCCATCGGGGCGCGACAGGACCGGTCAGATATCGGCCCCGATAAGCTGGTCCATCAGGCGCGAGGGTTCGGAACACCCTGCTTCTCCCACCACACGCGCCGGCACGCCGGCAACGGTCGTCTTGGGCGGAACCGGCTTCAGCACCACCGAGCCGGCGGCGATGCGCGAGCAGCTGCCGATCTCGATATTGCCGAGGATTTTTGCCCCTGCCCCGATCATCACGCCATTGGCGATCTTCGGATGGCGGTCCGCGCCTTCCTTGCCGGTACCGCCGAGCGTGACGCCGTGAAGGATGGAGACGTTGTCGCCGATCACGGCGGTCTCACCGACCACCAGCCCGGTGGCATGATCGAGGAAGATGCCCTTGCCGATGCGCGCGGCCGGATTGATATCGGTCTGGAAAATGCTCGATGAGCGGCTTTGCAGATAAAACGCGAAGTCCCTTCGGCCCTTCTGCAGCAGCCAGTGGGCGAGCCTGTGGGTCTGGATGGCCTGGAACCCCTTGAAATAGAGGAGCGGCTCCATGAAGCGCGTGCAGGCGGGATCGCGGTCGTAAACGGCCTGGATGTCGACGCGCAGCACGCTTCCCCATTCCGGCCAGTCATCCAGCATGTCCTGGAAGGTCTGGCGCAGAAGCACGGCCTGCATGTCGGGATGATCGAGGAGTTCGCAGATGCGGTAGATCACACATTCTTCGAGAGACCGGTGATTGAGGATCGTCGAATAAAGAAAGGCCGAAAGCAGCGGGTCCTGCGCCGCGGCGCTGCGGGCTTCATTGAGCAGGCTGCCCCAGATGGGATCGACGATCGCCAGCTGTTCGGGCTGACGGGCCTCGGTACGTGCGACCATGAATGGTCTCCTCGTTTGCAGTGGTCGTTCTTTATACAGAAAAAGACGTGCATTAGAAATGGGATTCGAATGACGACTTTAAAGGCGGCAAGGCTTCAGTTTTTCTTCATGCAGCATGAAAAACCGTTTCTTACCGTGCCCTCAGCGTTGCCACATTTCCGCACGGAAAACCGGGCTCCGCTTTTCCTGAAAATGCTCCTGATCAAAACGAGCGGTAAAATTCCAGCACCGCCGCCTTGAACACCCGATCGCCGACGGCCAGCATGTGGTCGCGGCCGGGAATATCGATCGCCCGCGCATGCGGCATGATCGCGGCAAGCTCCGCGCCTGATCCGGCGATATCGTCCTTCGTTCCAACCGCTATCAGCGTTGGCGCATCGATTTTCTCAGCCTGTTCGCGGGTGACGAGAACCCGCGACGTCTCGATACAGGCGGCCAGCGCCAGCCGGTCGCTTTTCGTCTGGTCGGCAAAGGCGCGGAACATACGGCCGCGCTCATGGGTGACGACATCGAGCGAAGGTGCGAGAAGCGCCTCGGCAATCGGGTCCCAGTCGCCGACACCTTCGACCATGCCGATGCCGAGCCCGCCGAAGACCAGCGAACGCACGCGCTCCGGATGCGCCATGGCCAGAAAGGCGGAAATGCGCGCGCCCATGGAATAGCCCATGACATGCGCTTCGGCGATGCCGAGATGGTTGAGCAGCGCCACCGCATCCCCGGCCATGACCGGAGGATAATAGGCTTCGGAATCGTGCGGCTTGTCGCTTGCGCCGTGGCCGCGATTGTCGATGGCGATCACCCGGTAGCCCGCATCCCCCAGTGTTTTCAGCCAGCCGGGATGCACCCAGTTGACATTGGCGCTGGAGGCAAAGCCGTGGATCAGCAGAACCGGTTCGCCCGCCGGATCGCCCTCGTCGAAATAGGCAAGACGAAGGCCGTTATGGGAAAAATCGGAAAACTGCGGCGTGTTGAGATTCATCAAGGACATCCTTTTTGCCGGACCATATGGCAGGAATTAGCAATGTTGAACATGTTTTGCTGACGATTTTTATGGAGATGCAATGCGTTTGAGGCTACATATCCGCAACGACGGGCCGGCACGCGAAGACGGATTGCGGCTCGATAACGATATTGCATTTGGAGACGAACATGGCCGGGCATTCCATTCCCCACTTCCAGAACGATGGCGGACACCGCATGATCGAGATCGGCGTCAAGGAATTCATGTGCACCGGCGCTTCCGTTCCTTACGATCATCCGCATATCTTCATCGATATGGGCGACGACAACGAGAAGGTCTGTTCCTACTGCTCCACCCTTTACCGCTACAATCCGTCGCTGAAGGCCGAGCAGACCAATCCTCCGGGCTGCGTTTTCCACGTGAAGGCCGCCTGACCTTCCCCTCTTCCTGATCGGGGCGCAGCATGCCCATAAAATCCGTAGCCATTGTCGGTGCCGGCATTGCCGGTCTCACCGCGGCCCTTTCTTTTGCCCGGTACGGTATCGACTGTGACATCATCGAGCAGGCCGGTGAGCTGACGGAAGTGGGCGCAGGCCTGCAACTCTCGCCCAATGCCGCACGCATTCTCGCCGAACTCGGCGTGCTGCCGGAAATCGAAGCGCGCTGGACCGAACCGGTCAGCGTCGAACTCGCCTCCGGAAAATCGCTTGCCACGCTGCTCTCGCTGCCGATGGGCGCGGTGGCGCGCACACGCTGGGGCGCACCCTATGGCGTGCTGCACCGCTCGACGCTGCAGAATGCGCTTCTCCAGGCGGTGACACGCAACCCGCTCTGCCGCCTGCATCTCGGCAAGCGCATCGAAAACGCGACGGTGGACGTGATTGCCGCAACTACCTTTCGTGACCATGATCTGATCGTCGGCGCGGACGGCGTCTGGTCGGCGGCCCGCTTCGCGGTCCCTTCCGCCCCCACAGCCACCTTCTCCGGCAATATTGCCTGGCGCTTCACCGTTGCCGCAAATGACGTGCCGTCAGCCATCAACAAGAGCGCAGTAACCGCCTATCTCGGTTCCGGCGGCCATATCGTCGCCTATCCGCTGAAGGAAGTCGGCGGTTTCAACATCGTCGCCATCGCGCTCGGTGCCGACCCCGGCGCAACCTGGCGGGCGGAATCGAGCGGGCGGCAGAAAGCCATGCTGCTGGAACAGTTTCGCGGCTTCAGCCCGGATATCGTCCGATTGCTCGATTCGTCAGAGAATCCGACTTTCTGGCCGCTCTATCAGGCCGGCCCGGGCCGCTGGCACAATGGCCGCGACACGGTGCTGATCGGCGATGCGGCGCATGCCATGATGCCCTTCGCCGCACAGGGCGCGGCCATGGCGATAGAGGATGCTTTCGAACTTGCGGGAGCGACGGCAGGCGGCAATGCCGAAAAGCCCCTGCCCTTGCCGCAGGCCCTTGCCAGCTTCGAGGCCCTGCGCTCGCCGCGCATAGAAAAGGCCCGCAAGCGGGCCTCTCTCAATCGTTTTGCCTATCACGCGAGAGGCCCGGTGCGTATTGCGCGGGACTTCGTGTTTTCCACGCGGCCCACCGACGCCTTCCTGAAGGACTTCGACTGGCTCTACGGCTATCGCGCCAAAGGCTGAGGTCAAACCCCGGCCGCTGCAGCAAACCCGGCCTCAAGGTCCTTCTTGAGATCGGCGATATCCTCAAGCCCGATCTGCAGGCGGATAACCGGCCCTTCCGAGGGGCCCTTGGCAATGGTTCTGTCGACAAGCGAGACCGAAACGGCAAGCGATTCGTATCCGCCCCAGGAATAGCCGAGCCCGAAGAAGGTCAGCGCATTGAGGAAGGCGGCCGCCGCCTGCTTGTATTTGCCTTCTTCCGCCTTCAGCACGAAGGAGAAGACACCGCTTGCGCCCTTGAAATCGCGTTTCCAGAGTTCGTGCCCGGCAAAACTCGGCAGCGCGGGATGCAGCACACGGACGACGTCGTCACGGCTCTCCAGCCATGTGGCGATATCGAGCGCGCTTTTCTGGTGGTGCTCCAGCCTTATTCCCATGGTGCGCATGCCGCGCAGGATCTGGTAGGCATCGTCAGAGGTGACGCAGATGCCGAGATTGGCATTGGCCTGATAAAGCGCCTTCCAGTGCTTTTCATTGGCCGAAACGAAGCCCATCAGCACATCCGAATGACCCGAAGGATATTTGGTGGCGGCGTGAATGGAGACATCGACGCCAAAATCGAGCGGCTTGAAATAAAGCGGCGTCGCCCAGGTATTGTCCATCGTCACCACGCAATCATGGCGATGAGCGATATCGGTGATCAGCCTGACATCCTGAATCTCGAAGGTGTTGGAGCCCGGCGCTTCCAGATGTACCAGCTTGGTGTTCGGCCGGATGAGAGCCTCAATGCCCTCCCCGATTGCCGGGTCGTAATATTCCACCTCAACACCGAGCTTCTTCAGCATCGTGTTGCAGAAACGGCGCGTCGGAAAATAGACGGAATCGACGATCAGCGCATGATCGCCGGCGCCAAGATAGGCAAGGAACGGCACGGTGATGGCCGCAAGGCCCGAGGGCACGAGAATGGTTCGGGCAGACCCTTCCAGCTCGTTGACGAGATTGCACAAAGCGTCCGTCGTCGGCGTGCCGTGCGTGCCATAGGTATATTTCTGGTTTTCGGTCGAAAGCGTCTCCGCGTCAGGAAAAAGCACTGTCGAACCGCGCACGATGGGCGGATTGACGAAACCGAAACAGTCCGCGGGATCGTTGCCGCCATGGGTCAGGCGCGTATTCACACCTGCGGCGGAAAGCAGGTCATTTGTCTTGGTCATTTCAGATCAGCTTTCGAAGGAACATTGACGCGTGCGACAATGCTAAGAGCGCAACGCAAGGTCAAGTCCCGCAGGGACGCCTGAGCAGGTCGGATTGACGCATCGCCGATCAGAATACAAGAAGTATACAAATACTGTGCAAGTGCAAATTTCCGAAAAAATATGCTTATATTTTCACCCTTTGCACACTTCCCGACCAAAATTTGGAAAATTCCGTTTTATAGGCACAATTATTGCCCGCACGTCTTGACCCCGCTGCCAATTGCGATTGTGATAGAAAAAGCGGATCGAAAAAGATCTCGCTGAAGGGGGAGCTGGGGAAGACAAACATGCCGGTCCCCTTCCAAGTGACGATAACAAACAAAGGTTGGGAAAAATGAAAAAGGCAATTCTGTCGGCCGCCATCGGCGCAGCAGTTTTGGGAGGAGCCTCGGTCGCTTCGGCTGCGACGCTTCAGGATGTGAAGGGCAAGGGTTTCGTCACCTGCGGCGTCAGCGCCGGCATTCCGGGATTTTCCAATCCCGATGACAAGGGCGAATGGTCCGGTATCGACGTGGACTATTGCCGTGGTATTGCCACAGCGGTTTTCGGAGATCCTTCGAAAGCCAAGTTCGTCGCACTTTCGAGCAAGGACCGATTCCCGGCTCTCCAGTCCGGTGAAGTCGACGTTCTGACACGTAACACCACCTGGACGATCAGCCGCGACACGTCGCTGGGCTTCAACTTCCGTACCGTCAACTACTACGACGGCCAGGGCTTCATCGCCAAGAAGAGCCTTAACGTGAAGTCCGCTCTCGAGCTCTCCGGCGCCGCCGTCTGCGTTCAGACCGGCACGACCACCGAGCTCAACCTGGCCGACTACTTCAAGACCAACAATCTGCAGTACAACCCGGTCGTTTTCGAAAAGGAATCCGACGCAACCTCCGCCTATGATTCGGGCCGTTGCGACGTTTACACCACCGACCAGTCGGGTCTCTATGCAATCCGTCTGAAGCTGAAGAACCCGGACGAAAACGTCGTTCTGCCGGAAGTCATCTCCAAGGAACCGCTTGGCCCGGCCGTTCGCCAGGGTGACGACCAGTGGTTCGACATCGTGACCTGGGTTCACTATGCGATGGTCAACGCCGAAGAACTTGGCGTCACCTCCAAGAATGTCGATGAGCAGAAGAACAGCGCCAATCCGGACGTGAAGCGCCTGCTCGGCACGGAAGAAGGCACCAAGATCGGTACCGATCTCGGCGTGACCAACGACTGGGCCTACAACATCATCAAGCTGGTGGGTAACTACGGCGAAGTCTTCGACCGCAACGTCGGCGCTGGCTCTCCGCTGAAGATCGAGCGTGGCCAGAATGCGCTGTGGACCAAGGGCGGCCTGCAATACGCACCGCCGGTCCGTTGATCGGCCCCATTACCGGCTAGATCATAAGGAGGCTGGGCAACGCCCGGCCTCCGTTCAAATTATATAAATAAGCTCGCAAAGAGCACATAAAAGGGAAAGGTGCCTATGGCAGGCAACGCGGTCAGTTCGCAACGATCGCGCGCGCAAAGCGCGTCGTCACTTATCTACGATCCACGCATACGCGGCATTTTTTATCAGGTCCTGACAGTCGTCGTCCTGGCCGCTTTCGTCTGGATCATCGTGACGAATACGATCACCAATCTTCAACGGTCAAACATCTCGTCCGGCTTCGGCTTCCTCAACGGAAGAGCCGGTTTCGATATCGGCCAGTCGCTGATCGCTTATACCAGCGACGCGACCTATGGCCGGGCATTGCTCGTTGGCATTCTCAACACGATCCAGGTTGCATTTTTCGGCATCATCGCCGCCTCGATCATCGGTTTCATCGTCGGCATCGCCCGGCTGTCCAATAACTGGCTGATTTCGAAACTCGCGCAGGCCTATGTGGAAATCTTCCGCAACATCCCGCCGCTGCTCGTCATCTTCTTCTGGTACAAGGGCGTCATCTCGGTTCTGCCGCAGGCGCGCGAGTCGCTCGAGCTTCCGCTTGGAGCCTACCTCAATAATCGCGGCTTCTTCTATCCCAAGCCGCTGTGGGGAGAAGGCACCTGGCTCGTGCCGCTGGCCTTCCTGGTCGCCATCGTTCTCAGCGTCTTCGTTTACCGCTGGGCGAAAGCCAGACAGGAAAGAACCGGACAGCAGTTCCGCACCGGCATAACGGTGACGCTTCTCATCATCGGCCTGCCGCTGGCGACATTTCTGGCGCTCGGGGCGCCGCTGACATTCGACTATCCGATTGCCGGGCGATTCAATCTCTCGGGCGGCGCGGTTGTCGCACCTGAATTCATGTCGCTGTTCCTGGCGCTTTCCTTCTACACCGCCTCCTTTATCGCCGAAATCGTTCGCGGCGGCATCAAGGCTGTGGCGAAGGGTCAGACGGAAGCTGCGGATGCACTGGGACTTCGCTCCAGCACCACGACGCGCCTGATCGTCGTTCCGCAGGCGATGCGCATCATCATCCCGCCGCTGACGAGCCAGTATCTCAACCTGACCAAGAACTCCTCGCTTGCGGTCGCTGTCGGCTTCGCCGACATCGTCTCGGTCGGCGGCACGATCCTGAACCAGACGGGACAGGCAGTCGAAGTCGTTGCAATCTGGCTGGTCATCTATCTCTCGCTGTCCCTGCTCACGGCCGTGGTCATGAATTGGTTCAATGCGAAAATGGCCCTGGTGGAGCGATAACGATGACGATCAGCAATCACGCATTCGTACGACAGACCATCGAGGACGCCAAACCCGCGCCCTCGAGCGCGGTCGGCTTCGGCCATTGGCTGCGCACCAAACTCTTCGCCACGCCGAAGGACACCGTTCTCACGGTTATCGCCCTTGCCCTGCTCGCCTTTCTGGTGCCGCCGATCATCAAGTGGCTGTTCATCGACGCGGTATGGACCGGCAGTGATCGTATCGCCTGCCTGACCGCTTCGCAGGGCGGCGCGCTGCCGGACGGCCAGTCCGGTGCGTGCTGGGCTTTCGTTTCGGCAAAGCTCGGCCAATTCGTCTTCGGCCGCTATCCGATCGACGAACGCTGGCGTCCCATCTTGGTGATGGTGACGTTTGCCATCCTGCTTATACCGATGCTGATTCCAAAAGCGCCGTTCAAGCGACTGAATGCGCTGGCGCTTTTCATCATCCTGCCCTTCATTGCGTTCTTCCTGCTCATCGGCGGCGTCTTCGGCCTTCCGAAGGTGGAGACGCAGCTGTGGGGCGGCCTGATGGTGACCCTCATCCTATCGTTCTTCGGGATCACGGTGTCGCTCCCCTTCGGCATTCTTCTGGCGCTCGGCCGGCGGTCGAACCTGCCGGTGATCAAGATGCTCTGCGTGCTCTTCATTGAGGTCATTCGTGGCATTCCGCTGATTACCGTCCTGTTCTTCGCCAGCATCATGCTGCCGCTGTTCCTGCCCGACGGCTGGACCTTCGACAAGTTCCTGCGCGCGCTCGTCGGCGTGTCGCTGTTCTCCTCGGCCTATATGGCGGAGGTGATCCGCGGCGGCCTGCAGGCCATTCCGAAGGGACAATATGAAGGTGCGGATTCGCTCGGCCTGAACTACTGGCAGAAGACGAGATTGATCGTGCTGCCGCAGGCGCTGAAGCTAGTCATTCCGGGCATCGTCAACACCTTCATCGGGCTGTTCAAGGACACGTCGCTGGTTTCGATCATCGGCATGTTCGACCTGCTCGGCATTGTCACACTCAACCAATCGGATGCGAACTGGGCCACGCCCGTCACCGCCATGACTGGCTATATTTTCGCAGGCTTCGTATTCTGGATATTCTGCTTCGGCATGTCGCGTTATTCGCTGTTCATGGAACGGCACCTCGACACCGGGCATAAACGATAAGGGACGCTCAAATGGCAGAAACCCAAGCAAAAAAACTGACCGTCTCGACAACGGACGTGGCGATCGAACTCATCGGCATGAACAAGTGGTATGGCGACTTCCACGTGCTGCGCGATATCAACCTGAAGGTCATGAAGGGCGAGCGCATCGTTATCGCCGGTCCTTCCGGGTCGGGCAAATCGACCATGATCCGCTGCATCAACCGGCTTGAAGAACATCAGTCGGGCACGATCAATGTCGATGGCATCGAACTCACCAACGACCTTAAGAAGATCGATGAGGTGCGTCGTGAAGTCGGCATGGTGTTCCAGCACTTCAACCTCTTCCCGCATCTGACGATCCTCGAAAACTGCACGCTGGCGCCGATCTGGGTTCGCAAGATGCCCAAGAAGGAAGCCGAAGAAGTGGCGATGCACTATCTGAAGCGCGTCAAGATCCCCGAGCAGGCGAACAAATATCCCGGCCAGCTCTCCGGCGGCCAGCAGCAGCGCGTGGCGATTGCCCGCTCGCTCTGCATGAAGCCGAAGATCATGCTGTTCGACGAGCCGACCTCGGCGCTCGACCCGGAAATGGTCAAGGAAGTGCTCGACACCATGGTCAGCCTCGCCGAAGACGGCATGACCATGCTGTGCGTCACCCACGAAATGGGCTTCGCCCGCCAGGTGGCAAACCGCGTCATCTTCATGGACCAGGGCCAGATCGTCGAACAGAACTCGCCCGCCGAATTCTTCGACAATCCGCAGCACGAGCGCACCCGGCTGTTCCTCAGCCAGATTCTGCACTGAGCCGCAGTTCAATACGCATATCGAGCGGGGCCGTTTCGGCCCCGTTTTCGTTTCTGGAGACCTGCTGAAATCCTTATCTCCATGCACGAGCGCGCCGATTTCGATTCCGTGATTCCACCGTTCTCGAAGCGCCAAGAGCACGAAAATGAGCGCGGCGCAGCAGTTTAACCATTTGTTACGAAACAGGAATCCTTGTTTTTCAGGGCTTCTGGCGGCCCATGTCATTTTTTTGTCAAATCATGCATTTTTCCGCTTGCAGACCTTCGGGAGCCTGACTATAAGGGCGCCACACCACAAGCGCACGCGCCCTTCGTCTATCGGTTAGGACGTCAGATTTTCATTCTGAAAAGAGGGGTTCGACTCCCCTAGGGCGTGCCACTTGCCTTCGTGTTCTCCCCCTTCAAAATATGACAGCATCGCATCAGCTCGCAAAATCGCTAAGCGTGTTCAATGCGCCGGAACCGATTCCCGCCGGGCACGTTAGAATGCTGTCCCCCCCGATGGAAGGCAAGCCGGACGAAACGCCAACAGGCAAATCGACCGGCTTGCCTTTCCCCTTCAGCTCTCCCCACAGCATCCGCTTCATCGAGCCGGCCGCCTTTGCCAGCTAAGGGTTAGAGACTGCGTCCCCGGACTCCTGCAAGGCATGGGGGCACTACTGAGGCGCAGCGATAGGGGCGATATTTCAAGGCCTTGGCCATTTCTCGCGCAGTTTTCCACAGCCCTTCCGGCCTCCATAAAAAAACTCGTCACGAAGCGAGAAAAATCAATTTTTCCGCTTGCGGACCAACCGGAGCCTGACTATAAGGGCGCCACACCACAAGCGCACGCGCCCTTCGTCTATCGGTTAGGACGTCAGATTTTCATTCTGAAAAGAGGGGTTCGACTCCCCTAGGGCGTGCCACTTGCTTCTCCTTTAAAATCAGCTGCCTGCACGAAAATCTTCACGCATCGCGTAAAGAAGTCTCGTTGCACCTCATCCACTCGCCTGGGCCAGTGTCCGGTGAAATTCCAAGATAGCTGGAAGGCCCTGTCAGTGCGCAAAGTCAGGGCGCGAAAGCCGCGTCCAGGACGCGCAGTTGAACGCGCCTCTGGCCCTGCCAGAGATCGGCGCCCACGGTGCCGGCGACGTGAATGTTCCGGCCACGCGCATTCAGCAGCATCTGCCCCAAAGGCGCTTCTGCGGCGCGAAAAGCGATGCCGTCCAGCCGCGAGCCGTCCATGGCCTCCAGCGTGATCTTGACGTGAGCTGTACCCACAAGCCGCACATCGCGCAGACGATGTGCCGGCACGGCAAAGATGGGCTGCGAATGACCGGAGCCATATGGACCGGCCTGCTCCAGCTGGTCGACAAGCTGCAATGTGGCACCCGACGCGCCGATAGCGCCGTCAATTTTCAGCACGCTGCTTTCCACCAGCTCGTTCACGGTCTTTGCCGCCGCTTCCTCGAAGAAAGTCCTGAGCTTGCCGAGATTGGCGCGCTCCACCGTCAGGCCGGCCGCCATGGCGTGACCGCCGCCCTTGACCAGCAAGCCGGCCTCCACGGCGGCGCGCACCATGCGCCCCATATCGAAGCCGTTGATCGAACGGCCTGAACCGGTGCCCTTGCCGGAGGGATCGAAGGCAATGGCGAAGGCGGGACGGCGGAAGCGATCCTTCAGACGCGAGGCAAGCAGACCGACAATGCCGGGATGCCAGTTTTCACGCGCAGTAACGATGACACCCGCACCCGAGCCGTCGCCATATTCGAACAGCGCCTCCGCTTCGGCTTCCGCAAGCATGGCCGCTTCCATGGCCTGCCGCTCGCGGTTCAGCTCATCCAGCCTCTCGGCAATGACCTCGGCCTGCGACGCATCGTCGATGGTCAGGAGACGGCTGCCGAGCGCAGCGTCGCCAATGCGGCCGCCGGCATTGATGCGCGGCCCGATCAGGAAACCGAAATGATAAGGCGTCACGGGCCCGCCCAGCCCCGCTTTCTTGAAGAGAGCAGCAAGCCCGGCATTGTTCATATGGCGCGCGGCAATCAGCCCCTTCACCACATAGGCGCGGTTGAGCCCCTTCAGCGGCACCACATCGCACACGGTGGCAAGCGCAACGATATCGAGAAGCGACAGCAGATCGAGCGTGAAGGCCTGCCTGTGCCGCTTCTCCTTCAACAGCCGCAGGGTGGCCACCAGCACGAGGAACACGACGCCGGCGGCGCAGAGATGCCCCTGCCCCGAAAGATCGTCCTCGCGGTTGGGATTGACCAGCGCCACGGCCGGCGGCAGCTCCGTGCCGACCTGGTGGTGGTCTATCACCACCACATCCGTTCCCGCATCCCTGGCGGCCTTCAGCGATTCATGGCTGGTGGAGCCGCAATCGACCGTCACGATCAGCGTAGCGCCATTGGCGGCAAGTTGCTGCATCGCCGCCGGGTTCGGCCCATAGCCCTCGAAAATGCGGTCTGGAATATAGATTTCTGGTGTCAGACCGAAATGCGCGAGAAACCGGTACATCAAAGCGGAGGAAGCAGCGCCGTCGACGTCGTAGTCGCCAAAGATTGCCACCTTCTCGCCTGTCTCGATGGCCCGCACCAACCGCTCGGCGGCCTTTTCGCAATCGGTCAGCACATGCGGATCGGGCATCAGGGAACGGATGGTCGGATCGAGGAACGCCAAGGCGTCATCAACACCCACACCGCGCCCGGCAAGCACCCGGGCGATCAGTTCTGGAATGGCGTGGATCTGGGACATCGCCAGCGCACGGTTCTGCCCGGCCTGATCCAGCCGCGAGACCCAGCGCTGTTCTGTCGCCGACCGCTCCACGCTGAGAAACGCGCGGGCCACGGTATCGGCCGGCTCCATCATTGCCATCCTGTCCATTCATCCTGTCATGCGCCCAATCGCGCTTTAAAACGGGCTAAATGGCGACGGCACGTTTTTCAAGCAAAAACGCGCTTATGAGGATTCACACCGAAAAAATCGAGAAAAACGGGCTGACGATCGAGACCGCGCCAACAAGCAGCAGCAGCGAGAACACGGCAAGCGAACACCAGTTGCGCTCATGCTCCCCCATATCGAATTCCATGCTGCGAATATTGTCATTGGCATTGTGAGGCCGCGCCCGGTGATGGGCGGCCGCAAAGCCTGCGCGCTTATTGTCCTTGAATAGGATGATCGATGTCACGGCCACGCCTCCCTCGCTTGGTGAACAGGATTAACCATAGTGCCGAATCGCCTTGTTTTCCAGCGCTTCCGACGCCGTCCCCCCAAATTTTATGGGCGTGAGATTCCCGGCATGATGCAGGCAGTCATAGAACGAAAAACCACGCCTCCATCCGGAAGCGCGGCCCTCGATAACATCAAGATAACGAAGCGTTTCAGGTGCGCTCGATGCGGATAACCTGCGGCTCGCTCACGAGATATTTCTCGTTCTTGATCGCCTTCACGGCCTTGCGGATCGCATCTTCCATCGTCGCGTGGGTAACGAGAATGATGGTCTGCGGCGCGCCCTCCACATGCACGCGCTGGCGCTGCACGATGGATTCCAGCGAGATGTTGTTATCCGCCATGCGGGTGGCGATGGAGGCGAAGACGCCGGCCTGATCCTTCACCGTAAGGCGAATGAAATAACCGCCCTCGTGGCTCTTCATCTTGGCGCGGCGGTATTCCGTCAGTGATTTCGCCGGACGGCCGAGAACGGGCACCTGCTGGGCGCCCGGACGGCTCTTGGCGATATCGGCAATGTCGCCCAGAACGGCGGACGCCGTGGCGTTGCCGCCCGCACCCGGGCCAACCATCAACAATTCGCCGAGAATGTCGGATTCGATTGCCACCGCATTGGTGACGCCATCCACCTGGGCGATAACGGAATCGAGCGGCACCATGGTCGGATGCACGCGCTGCTCAATGCCGGATTCGGTCACCTGCGCCACGCCGAGAAGCTTGATGCGGTAACCGAGTTCGGCGGCCGCCTGAATGTCCTCGCTGGAGATATTGGTGATGCCTTCCAGATAGATGTCATCGGCCGAAATCTTGTTGCCGAAGGCAAGCGTCGTCAAAATGGCGAGCTTGTGAGCGGTATCGTTGCCCTCGATATCGAAGGCCGGATCGGCCTCCGCGTAACCCAGCCGCTGCGCTTCCTTCAGACAGGCCTCGAAGGACAGCCCTTCCTTCTCCATCTTGGTCAGGATGTAGTTGCAAGTGCCGTTCATGATGCCATAGATGCGCGACACATGGTTGCCGGTGAGAGACTCACGCAGCGCCTTGATGACGGGGATGCCACCGGCCACCGCCGCTTCGAAATTGAGAAGCGCGCCCTTGTCTTCGGCAATGGTCGCCAATTCGACGCCATGTTTGGCCAGCAGCGCCTTGTTGGCTGTCACCACATGGAGACCGCGTGCAAGTGCCGCGCGCACCGCATTTTCCGCCTGACCGGAAGCACCGCCGACCAGTTCGACGAAGACGTCGATCTCGGCTTCGCTCGCCAGCTGCTCCGGCGTGTCGAACCAGGTAATACCCTTGAGATCGATGCCGCGGTCACGCGAACGGTCGCGCGCGCTCACCGCAATAATCTCAATCGCGCGTCCGCAGGTAATCGCAAGTTCGTTGCTTCTCTGCTGGAGGATGCGCACGAGCGAAGCGCCGACAGTGCCGAGCCCCGCTATGCCGATTCTCAATGAATCTGCCATGGGTATGTTCCTGATTGCTGTTGATGGTGGCGGCCGGGACCCGGCCGCCTTGGGTTGCCCTTATCTGTGGGCGTTGAGCGAAACGACATTGTGCATCGTTTCGTCTGCGCTCGACAGGAAACGCTTCAGATTGCGCGCTGCCTGACGAATTCGATGCTCGTTTTCCACGAGCGCGAGACGGACGTAATCGTCGCCCATCTCGCCAAAGCCGATGCCGGGAGCAACGGCGATATCTGCCTTCTCGACCAGAAGCTTGGAGAATTCCAGGCTGCCGAGATGACGGAATTTTTCCGGGATCTTCGCCCAGGCGAACATCGTCGCCGCCGGCGGCGGAACTTCGAAACCGGCCTTGCCGAAGGTGTCGACCATCACATCGCGGCGGCGGCGATAGACATTGCGCACTTCGGCGATGTCGGAACCGTCACCGTTCAGCGCATGGGTCGCCGCAACCTGGATCGGCGTGAAGGCGCCGTAATCCAGATAGGACTTCACACGCGTCAGCGCCGCGATCAGCCGCTCGTTGCCGACGGCAAAGCCCATGCGCCAGCCGGGCATGGAGAAGGTCTTCGACATGGAGGTGAACTCCACCGCAACGTCGATTGCGCCGGGAACTTCGAGAACCGATGGCGGCGGATTGTTTTCGTCGAAATAGATTTCCGAATAGGCAAGGTCGGAAAGCACGATGATCTCGTGCTTCTTCGCAAATGCGATGACGTCCTTGTAGAAATCCAGCGAGGCGACATGCGCCGTAGGGTTCGACGGGTAGTTGACAATCAGCGCCAGTGGCTTCGGAATGGAATGGCGCACCGCGCGCTCCAGCGGTCCGAAGAAGCTGTCGTCCGGCTCGACATTCATCGAACGGATAACGCCGCCCGCCATCAGGAAGCCGAAGGCATGGATCGGATAGGTGGGGTTCGGACACAGGATCACGTCACCCGGTGCGGTGATGGCCTGCGCCATATTGGCGAAGCCTTCCTTGGAGCCGAGCGTGGCGACGACCTGGGTATCAGGGTTCAGCTTCACGCCGAAACGGCGGGCATAATAGGCTGCCTGCGCGCGGCGAAGGCCGGGAATGCCCTTGGACGAGGAATAACGATGGGTGCGCGGGTCCTGAACGACCTCGCAAAGCTTGTCGACGATGGCCTTCGGGGTCGGAAGGTCTGGGTTGCCCATGCCGAGATCGATGATATCGGCCCCGGCCGCTCGCGCGCTCGCTTTCAAACGGTTGACCTGTTCGAAGACGTATTGCGGCAGACGCCGGACCTTGTGAAACTCTTCCATCTCTTTCCTCATGGGAATGGACCGGTTCTGCCGGCCCATAACGAAGGTTCGTTTTTTGTTGTTAAACGCCGCCGACACGAACCGACCCGGCAGGCGTTATTCATTGTAGCGCAAAGCACGGGAAAACCTACAAGGCTTTTCTCGGCCCACGCCGCATAGCGGTGATCCGCCCGTCCTTCCCGCAGGGCCTTCTCAGCCCCGCCGGCAAGGCGGATCGCGCGCTATGATCAGGGAACTTGCATAACGCCAGATTCTTGGAAAATGCAAGGCAAGCCATGCTCAAGAACGGCCATTCCTGTCCTTCAGCCGCGCTCACCCTTCACAATTGCCGCGCGGATGACCGAAAGCACGCGCTCCGGCTCGATATCCGTGCAGATGAGCTGGCTCGGATGCCCGTCCCAGTCGCCCGGCGGAAAGGCGCGGCCATCCGGCTTCTGGATCGTCTGGCCGTCGGCAAGACCGCCGCAGACCACACGCACCGGGCCGCTGCGGGTGGTAAACAGTTCCGGCGCGACGAGATAAACGCAGGCGCAGCTATCATGCACCACCATGCCGTCACCGGTGCGGGTCTTGTAGAAATCGATATAGAATTGCGACAGGTCCGAAAGCAGCTGCACCGGCTTACCGCCCGCCTCTGCCATCTCAGCCATGAAGGCGCTCGTCATCACGGTTTTCGTCGTGACATCGAGACCGACGACAACCACGCGCCACGGCGCGGTGAAGACAAGATCGGCCGCTTCCGGATCGCCATGAATATTGGCCTCGGCCGCCGGCGAGACATTGCCGTTCATATCGAAAGCGCCGCCCATGACGATGACTTCCTTCACCAGAGCGGCGAAGTCGGGTTCTTCGCGCAAAGCCAGCGCCAGATTGGTCATGCGGCCGACGGCGATGAGCGTCACCTCGCCGGGATTTGCCTTCACCGTCTCGATGATGAAGCGATGCGCCGGGCGCGAATCGAGCGGCAGATCGATGGTTTCAGGGATATCGATATCGCCGAGGCCGTTTTCGCCGTGGATGAAGGTCGGCCAATGGCCTTCCTTGCGGGCAGGATCGAAGGTCACCCCGGCGCCTCTCGCCACCGGTGCATTCATCTGCCATTCCCGTTTGAGAAAGAGTGCATTGCGGGTGGTGATATCGATGGGGGCGTTGCCGAAAACCGTGGTGACGCCGATCAGATCGATATCGGGGTGACGATGCAGGAACAGAAGCGCCATGGCGTCGTCTACACCGGGATCCGTATCGAATATCACTTTATGCATAATGCCCTCATCCATATGTCTTCAAGCGCCATCCGCTTCCGCCGGCGACGCGCCACGGAAACATAACGATAAGCGGCAACACCGCAATCCCCCCGCAGGCGGCATATCATGCAGAAAAATATTGCGTGGCGGTCTTTTCAGTGAAAGAAGAAGCCCTCTCCTGCCGCTGCCCGGACATCCCCAGTGCAAGACATCGCCCTCAACGTATTTCTCGTCCTTTTCTGCGTCGCCATCTTTGCCGGCTTTATCGATTCCATTGCCGGCGGCGGCGGTCTCATCACCATTCCGGCGATGCTGATCATGGGCATTGCACCGCTCGATACGCTCGGCACCAACAAGCTGCAATCGCAGTTCGGCTCTGCCTCCGCCACCATCGCTTATGCCCGGCGCGGCCATGTCAATCTGAGGGAACAATTGCCGATGGCCGTCATGGCCATGCTTGGTGGCGGGCTCGGCGCGGTCACCGCCGCCTTCGTGCCTTCGAGCGTGCTGCGCACCATCATGCCGTTCCTGCTGATCGCGATTGCAATCTATTTCGCCTTCAAGCCGCAGCTCAGCGATATCGACAGCCACCGCCGCATCACGCCCTTCGTGTTCGGTTTCACCGTCGCGCCGCTGGTGGGCTTCTACGACGGCGTTTTCGGCCCCGGCGCGGGCTCCTTCTATATGCTCGCCTTCGTGGCGCTTGCCGGTTTCGGCATGTTGAAGGCAACCGCCCACACCAAGCTTCTGAACCTCGGCTCGAACTTCGGCGGTTTCGTTGTGTTTGCGATAGGTGGTGCGGTTTTGTGGAAGCTCGGCCTCGCCATGGGCGTCGGCCAGTTCATCGGCGCACAGATCGGCTCCCGCTTCGCCATGAAGAACGGCGCGAAGATCATCCGCCCGCTGCTGGTGCTTTCCTGCCTGGCCATGGCGACGAAGCTCCTTGCGGATGCATCATCCGCATGGTCCATCGCCGCGATATGGGAAACGATATTCCCAAAATAAACGGGAGTGTCGTCAGAGACAGGCGTGCAGCGTCACGCCGTGGCGCGGCGTCTGCGATCCTCGATTTCTCGGATGACGACCATCGCGCCAACAAGCTTGTAGGCAGATGAATAACACGGCGACATTTCCAACGATTTCACGATCGTACGGCCGTTCTGATCTTCCGCGTAGGTATACTTCGACGTATCACCCTTGAAACAATTGTCGAGCTTGTCCCTGAGGTCGTTCTGGAAACGGTGGACGCCAACCAGCTCCGCAATATGGCAACCCACAAGCCCTTCCGGCGCATTGCGCTGAAACGCGTCAAGAGAATTGGCGAACGAAACGCGATAGCCGGGTGTAACGATCACGACAGGATCGTCCAGATCGTTCAGCATGTCTTCATCGAGGATCAGGTGGCGATGGTGCCACTCCAGCGTGTCCTCGTCCTCGTCACCAACGACTTTGGCCTTCGAAGGCATGCCGACGTAACGATCAACGAGCGTTCGCAGAAGCTCGGAGTTGCGCTGCACGCAGCCCAGATCCTCCGCCTCGTGGTTGAGGAGGTCGATGGCAAAACGGAACTGCTCGCGAATATCTTCGGAATTTTCTGTCTTGCGTCCGACGACCCGCTCGAGAAGCTGCTCCAGTTCACGCTCCAGCACTGCAATCTTGTCGGCTTCGTTCTTACCAACGGCAGATTGCAGTTCCGTATAACGCAGCCAGAACAACTCAATCAAATCTTTCAACCCAACTCTCCCTGAACGGGCATAACCCGGTTCCCAATGCGAACGGATTAACCCTTTGCCCCCTGATTATAGCGTCTTTGCGCTTAAAAATGACGTAACGAAACGCAGGAACGCCGCGAGGATTGTTGTCCAAAATATCACAGCAGCCGCCAATTTTTCAATTTCGATAATCCATGAACGAAAAATGAGGTTCCACTAATATGGAAAAAACATCGAAACACATCATTTTACGGCCGAATTTCGAAAAAATCGCCGAAGATCGGGCCGCACGGCATCACCTTAAATCTGGTGCTTCACGTCCCAGCGGTCGTGATACCACAGCCATTGTCCGGGGTATTCGCGCACCCAGCTTTCCACCTTGTCGTTCAGAAGCTGCGCCGTCGCCTGAATGTCGACATTACCCTTCTCATCGCGCGGAATTTCAACCTTGGGCTCTATTTCCAACCTGTAGCGATTGTCGGGAAGACGAACGCAACGGGCCGGATAGACATCGCAGTTGAACTGCCGCACCAGCTTGGCAAGCAGCGGGTTGGTGCGAACCTCAAGGCCGAAAAATTTCGTCGTCAGACCCTTGCCGAACTTCTGGTCAACGAGCACGCCCACGCCGCCGCCCTTTTCCAGCTGCCGCGCCAGCGCGAAGGAGGAACCGGCGTGCGAGGGCACCAGATTGCCCATGCGCTCCTTGCGGAAATTGAACACCTTGTCGGCCACGAAAGGATTGTTCGGCGGACGGAACAGCACCGTAACATCGAGACCGAAAGCCGAGCCGGCAACCGGCAGCAATTCGAAATTGCCGCTATGGGCGGTAAAGACGATGAAGGGTCGCGGATTGTCGCGCAGCTCGAGGAAGGTCGGAATGCCCTCGACCTCGATACGGCCCGTTTCGTTCTTTTCCGGATCGAAATCGAACAGCCGGTCGAGAAACACATATTCCGCCGCAAGCCGGCCCATATTGGCCCAGCTATCCATGGCGATCTCAAGCCGCTCCTCCTCGGATTTCTCCGGAAAGGCACGCGCCAGATTATGAAGCATCAGCTTGTGGCGTCCGGTTTTCGGCCCCACAAAGCGCGCCAGCCGGTCGGCGGCGCGAATACCCGCATCAGCGGGAAAGAGCTTCAGCAGGTTGAGAAGGCCGAAGGCGAATGTCGCAATCAGCCACTGCCGGAAGTGGTCCAGTTTCAGGACAATCCGTGTCAGGAACAGCTTCAAGATGCTCAGTCCATTCGCAGAACGATCTTGCCGAACACCTGGCGCGTCTCCATGCGCTCCAGCGCCCGGTCGATATCGTCGAAGGTCACTTCGGTGTCGATGACGGGATGAACGATGCCACGAGCCATCTTCTGCATGGCGTTGGCCATGTTTTCCATGCGGCAGCCGAACGAGCCGAGCAGCTTCAGCTGCTGCTGGAACAGCATCATCAGGTTGATATCGGTGGAGACGCCCGACGTGGAGCCGCAGGTGACGAGACGGCCGCCGCGCTTCAGCGAGAACATCGAACCCGCCCAGGTGTCCTTGCCGACATGTTCGAACACGACATCGACACCCTTCTTTTTCGTCAGCTTGCGCACGACGCCTTCGAAACGGTCGGTCCGGTAGTTGATGACGTGATCGGCGCCCAGCGCCTTCGCCCGTTCGATCTTGTCGTCGGAACCGACAGTGGTGATGACGGTGCAGCCCATCTTCTTGGCAAGCTGGATCGCCGCCGTGCCAATGCCGGAACCGCCGGCATGGATGAGAATGGTTTCGCCAGACTCCAGCTTGGCATTGTCGAACAGCATGTGCTCGACGGTGCCGAAGGTCACCGGCGCGAGAGCCGCTGCAACGGCATCGACGCCATGCGGCGCGGGCACCAGCTGGCGGGCGGGAATATTGATCTTTTCCTGCGCGAAACCGTCAAGGTGGAAACCGTGCACACCCTGCACATGTTCGCACAGATTGTCACGGCCTTCGCGACAAGGCTTGCACAGCCCGCAGGTGCGCGCGCCGTAGATCGACACGAGCTGGCCTGGCAGCACATTAGAAACGCCCGGACCGATGGCTTCGACCACGCCCGAAGCCTCGGCACCGATGGTGAGCGGCATCTTGCGCTTGGCGAAAGCCATGCCGCGCCAGCCCCATACATCGATGTGGTTGAGCGCAACCGCCTTGACGCGCAGCGTCACCTCACCCGGCGCCGGTGCATCCGGTTCGGGCAGCTCCACTTTTTCGAGCTTCCGGTCGTCCACGAGTTGAAGAGCGCGCATATATCAGTCCTTCGCCCGAAGGCGTTAATCTCTAGTGCGATTCCAGCAAAACTCTGTAACCGTTTTGCGGCCGGAATGCGTAATCAAAGAAGCGAGAGCGTTTCCGCAGTTGCCCCGGAAACGCTCCTGTTGATGGCGAAATCGGTTAAGCCGGTTCCCGCGTCATGACAAGGCTTGCATTCTGCCCACCGAACCCGAAGGAGTTGGACAGAACCGCACTCACCTGAGCATCCCGCTTTACATTCGGCACCACGTCGAGCGTGATGGTCGGATCGGGATTGTTATAGTTGATCGTCGGCGGCAGCGTGCCGGTCAGCATGGTCTGCAGCGAGAACACCGCTTCCACGGCGCCGGCGGCGGTGAGCGTATGACCGATCATCGACTTGTTGGACGACAGCGGAATATTCTTCAGGCCCTCGCCGAAGACGGCGAGCATGGAGCCATATTCCATTTTGTCGTTCTCAGGCGTCGAAGTGCCGTGGGCGTTGATGTAACCGATATCGCTTTCGGCCACGCCCGCATCGGCCAGTGCCGCGCGGATCGTCGCAATCGCCGGGCCGCCATCGGGCGAAGACCGCGTGCGGTGGAAGCTGTCGGCCTTCTCGCCCGCACCCTTGATGATGCCGAGCACCTTCGCACCGCGTGCAACGGCGGCTTCCAGCGATTCCAGCACCAGCGTTGCGGCACCTTCGGCGATCACGAAACCGTCGCGGTCCTTGCTGAATGGCTTGGAGGCCTTTTCCGGCGGCTCGTTCTGGGTAGAAAGCGCGGAAAGAAGCGAGAAGCGAATAAGCGCCTCGGCACTGACCGAACCGTCAGTCGCAACCGTCAGCGCCCGCTCGGTGCGGCCCTGGCGGATCGCCTCGACGCCGAGCTGGATCGCGGTCGCGCCAGATGCACAGGCCGTAGACAACGTGACCGGCAGGCCGCGTGTGCCGAAACGGTCGGAAAGACGCTCGGAAATCGCGCCGAACAGGGCGGCTTCCTGGAATGCCGGGTCGGGACGCTGGCGGAAGGCCGTCAGGAACCGCTCATAGGCATCGCCCGGCTGGGCGGCCGGCGGAGACCGGTCGGCAAGCTCGAAACGGGCACTCCATTCCGGCTCGATAGGCGGCGCTGCAAGAAACAGCGGGCCGTCGAAATCGCCGGAGATACCGGCCTGCGCCAGCGCCTCGATGGTGGTTTCGCGCGCGAAGGCATAGGAACGCTCGACCGAATTCGGAACGGGGATATCGATGAAATCCACCGTGCCGCTGATGCGGGTCGAAAGCCCCTCGGTGGGGAAACGGGTGATTTTGTGGATGCCCGATTTGCCCGATGTCAGCGCCGCCCAGTTATCGGCAAGCCCCTGCCCGAGCGATGTGATGATGCCCATGCCGGTGACGGCGACGATGGGACGACCGAGATGATCCCTGAAATTGGAAGTCATGGTCTTTCTCCTCAAACGTCGCGGGACAAAACGGCGACACCTTCGCCGCGCACATGGCCGACGGTGGTGACGACGGCTTCGCTGGCCGCCTCGCCCATGGGCTTTTCCTCAGCCGCATCGAAGGTAGGCACCTTCGCGCCACTTTCAAGCGTCAGCGCGGCAAGCGCCAGCCCGAGCGGAAACTGTGCTTCCAACCCATGACCGGTGACGCCGCCAAAACCGCGAATGACGGCATTCGGCAGGGCCTTTTCGAGAATGTCCTTCTCGCGGGTCGTCACGCCGTCATAACCGCTCGCGCCGGAGAATACGACGGTCGCCGCGCTGTCCTTGGCGGGAGCAAGCAGCCGCTCCATGCGCTTTTCCATCTTGCCTTCGTCGCGGCTGCCGCGGTCGCCCTCGATGGCGTCGATGCGGGCATAAATGCGCGCGCCGCGCTCGCTGGCGTGCTTGCGCGATTCCAGCACCAGGAATGCTCCGAGCGAACCGGAAACCATGCCGCCGCCTTCCTGGCCTTCGCGCGACCACAGCGGCTGCCAGCCGCCCTGCGCATGTGCGCCGATGGCTTCGAACAGCAGGATCATGTCGGGACGTTCCGCCGAGAAAGCGCCGCCCACCAGCGCATGGCTCGATTCGCCGGAGCGGATGCGGTGGAACGCGGTTTCGACGGCGGAAATGCCGGCCGCTTCCTCGCCCATGAAGGTGCGGGAAGAGCCGGTGACCTTGTGCACGATGGAGATATTGCCGGCCATCAGGTTGGAAAGCTGGGCGAGAAACAACGTCGGGCGCAGCTCCGTCGTCAGCTTCTCATTGAGCAGCTTTTCGCGGTCATTGCGCTTCAGCGCCTCGTCGACGATCAGCGTATCGACATTGATGTCGCGCTCACCGCCGCCGGCGGCAACGATCATGTCCATGGTGGCGCAGGCTTCGGCATCTTCCTTCAAGCCAGCATCATCAAGTGCAAGACCGGCGGCGAAAACGCCGAGACGCTGCCAGTTTTCCATCTGGCGCTGGTCGCCGCGCTTGGCGATCTGCGCGGACCAGTCGATCTCCGGCATGGGATGGACCGGATAGGGCTTGAACTTTTCGGTCTCGACCACCGGCTCCGGCACGGCGGTTCCGGAAAGAAGCGCCACATGCGCCTGGCTGCCGACGCCGTGACAGGTCACGATGCCGACCCCTGTTATCACCACATCATTGTCAGATTTCATCGTCTGTCATCCTTTGCAGCCGGCCCCGTCGAAACGGTCACGGCTATCCAACAGCGGTCGCGAACAACCACTTCATGCGTTGCGGAATAAAGCGCGCGATGCGGATTGGCAATGGTGAAGGCCTGATCCGCCGTCGCGAGCCCACGATTTTCGCGCTCAAAAGCCGGGCCGGCGGGAAAAACGCTCCCCTTCGAAACGGACGGAAACGCTTATTTCTGCGCATCCGCGGCAATCGCCGCCATCAGGCCGACTTCCTCGGCCCGCTTCTTGACGATAGGCCCAAGCGGAATTTCGCTGAAGGGCATGGTCCTGAGCTTAAGCTGCGCGTCGCAGACCTTCTTGCCATCCGAGGTGATCTTCGCCTTGGTAACGGCAAAGCCGGAGCCGTCATGCTCCAGCACCGCCTCGATGTCCAGAACAGCGCCCGGCTCCACGAAGGTACGCATCTTGGCGCCGTCGACCGACATCAGGAACGGCATGGACGCAAAATCGGAAAACGCCAGAACCAGCATGCCGGAAGCCTGCGCCATGGTCTCGATCAGAAGCACGCCCGGAACGAGCGGCATGCCGGGAAAGTGGCCTTCGAAAACCGGGCTTTTGTCGGGAACGACAGACTGCGCCTTCAACGTGCGCGTCGTCATGTCCACGGCCTCGACCTTGTCGATCATCTGAAAATATTCAAGCAGCATCCGTCCGGCCCGTCTCTGGTCGGTTAGTCATGGTTTGCCCGCAGGCGGCATCAAAAGAAAATGCCCGCTGCAAGCGGGCATTGTCACATCAGCCCTTGGCTGCGCGCAATTCGTCAATCTTGGCGCAAAGGTTCTTCAACACGAAATATTCTTCGGTGGAAACCTTGCCTTCGTTGACTTCCTGCGTCCACTGCTCGAGCGGAATCTTGATGCCGAATTCCTTGTCGATCGCGAAAACGATATCAAGAAAGTCGAGGCTGTCGATGCCCAGATCGTCGATCGTGTGGCTCTCCGGCGTAATGGTTTCGCGGTCGATTTCGCTGGTTTCGGCGATAATGTCGGCAACCTTGTCGAATGTAGCTGTCACGCCCATAATCCTTATTGTCGTTCGTATGAATTATCCTGTCTGACGCACCACATAGGCAAGTCGCACAAAAAAGCCAATGGTTTCGTGACGTAACTTTGAAATTTGCCCCAAAACTGTTGCCTAAACAGCAACCGAATGACGGCCGCGTCCATTGCCGAGATAAGCGTCGAAGATTGCCGCGATGTTACGCACGAAGGGCTTTCCAGCCTCCGTCACCGCAAAAATATTGGCGTCCATCCGCACCACGCCGTCCCTGTCGCTTGCGGCAAAATGCTGCGCCTGGGCTCTCACGGAATGGCTGACCTTGCCGAAACGGTGCTGCAACTGCGAAAGATCGATAGCGAAATCGCACATCAGCCTTTCGATGACATGCGAGCGCAGATGATCGTCCTGCGACAACTCTATGCCCTTGACGGCGGCAAGACCGCCCTCGCCCACCATCCGCTGATATTCCCCCGTCGCCACCATGTTCTGCACATAACCCTGCGGCAGCCTGCCGATGGACGATGCACCAAGCCCGATCAGCGCATCGGCCGTGTCGGTCGTATAGCCCTGAAAATTCCGCCGCAGGGCGCCCGCTTCGGCGGCCTGGCATAATGTATCGGTCGGCTTGGCGAAATGATCGATGCCGATGGCCTCGTAACCCGCCTGTTTCAGCATCTCCGCCGCCATCGTCATCTGGCGGTAGCGTTCGGCAATATCCGGCAGGGCATGCTCCGGGATCAGCGACTGGTGTTTTTTCATCCACGGAACATGCGCATAACCGAAAAGCGCAATGCGATCGGGGTCGAGCGACACGATCTGGTTCACCGTCTTTTCCAATGTCCCGCAGGTCTGGAACGGCAACCCATAAAGAATGTCGCAATTGACCGAATGAACGCCCCTCGCCCGCACCGCATCCACCACGGATTTCGTCTGTTCGAAGGACTGGATGCGGTTGATGGTTTTTTGCACTTTGTCATCGAAGTCCTGAACCCCGAGGCTCGCCCGCGACACGCCGATGGCGGCAAGCGCATCGTAGCGGCTGTCATCCAGATCGTTGGGGTCCATCTCGACGCTGATCTCGGGTGCGAGGCCGAAGGTGAAATGACGCCGCAGACAGTCCATTAGGCTCTGCATGTCCTCTGGCTTCAACATGGTGGGCGAGCCGCCGCCGAAATGCACGGCACCCACCACCGCATCCGGCGAAACAAGCGCGCCGACGGCTTCGACCTCCTGCTTAAGTGCTTCAAGATAAACGGCAATCGGCTCGTATTTCAGCGTGTGCTTGGTGTGGCAGGCGCAGAACCAGCACAGCCGGTCGCAATAGGGAATATGCAGATAAAGCGACAGGCGATTCCTGTAACCGAGCGCGCCGAGCCAGCGGCGATAGGTGCCATTATCGATTCCCTCGTGGAAATGCGGCGCGGTCGGATAGCTTGTGTAGCGCGGCACTGCACCCGAATATTTGTGAAGAAGTTCGGTATTCATCGCCCGATTTGCCTTTTATCAAGAAAATGTCGATTTCCTCTCTTTCAGTAACGGCTGCGACAGTTTGCAACTTTGACTTCAATCAAATTGCACCGTAAGTTCTTGCTAAAGTAGACGCAGGGGCGACGGCTACGTGGCGAAAGCCTTGCATCAGACCGGATTTGACACCCACGGTCGTAATCGTCCTGAAAAAGCCAGCATTGGAAAAGGCTTATGGACACGCTGCAGAAGACCATCCACAATTCGGAAGAACCCGTTGTTTGCCGCTCCTGCGAGGCGCGTCACGGCGGTCTTTGCAGCACGCTGACGCCGCAGCAGCTCTGTGACCTCAATCGCCATTCCAGCCGCAAGAAACTGGAAGCGGGCAACGAGCTTCTTGGCCAGGGCGAACTCGTCACCTCCTATGGCAATATCCTGAACGGCGTGGTGAAGCTGTCAAAAATGATGTCGGATGGCCGCCAGCAGATCGTCGGCCTGCAATTCGCGCCGGACTTTCTCGGCCGACCATTCATGGCGGAAAGCAAGATGACGGCGGAAGCCGCAACCGATGTGGAAATTTGTCTCTTCCCGCGCCGCGTCGTCGACCGCATGGTTTCCGAAGTGCCCGATATGGAACGCAAGCTCCACAGCCAGTCCCTGAAGGAACTGGACGAGGCTCGCGACTGGATGCTGACGCTGGGGCGCAAATCGGCGCAGGAAAAGGTTGCCAGCTTCCTTTATATGATCGCCACCCATATCGACCCGGAAAACGACGACAAATCCTGCTTCGACCTGCCGCTTTCACGCGCCGATATTGCCGATTTCCTCGGTCTCACCATCGAGACAGTTAGCCGGCAAATGACAAAGCTGCGCAAGGAAGGCATTATCCGCATCGAGAACAACCGCCATATCACGGTGCCCGATCTCGACGTTCTGAGCGAAGCCGCCGGTAACGACTGACGCATTTTCCCCTGTCACTGCCCCTGAAACGCGGATGCCCCGAAATTGATGTGCGGCGCCCGCGCCTGAGCGGGTGCGAGCGCAAAACCGGCAAGAACCAGCAAAGCGGCGATGCATTTCATGATATTTCACCCCGTGCCCCGCTGTTTCAGCGGCCTGTTTGTTATGGCTGCATCCTAAACGGCAAAACGCCTCCATCCGCTTAACATCTTGGGTAAGCGGATGGTTCAGAGGCAGGGTAAAGAAGGGGTTAGGATTGCCGCGCCTTTAGACAAACCTCTCGAGGTAATCAGGCCCTGAACGTGGCGAGCAATAGCAGGACAAGAGAAAGAGGGCTGGACATACCAAACAGCACAAAAGCGAAGACGCAGGCAACTCCATAGGCCAGCCACACGAAACGATATCTCGTGGCCGCGCCCAACAAACAAACTACAAGATTCAGAAAGAAGATGAATGTACCCGACGCCAACGACGGGCTCACATCAAATAGGCGTATGATAAGAGGCAAAACGCCCAAAAAAACTATCAGGGCTAAAAGCACCCTGGGATCGCGCGTTGAGATCAAAACCGATTTTCTCATAGCTCAGCGCCAAAGCAAATTACGTCAGGAGCTATTGCGAGGCGGCAGGCGTCGCAACCGGCTTCTGGTTTTCGGCAAGCGCCCGTAACTCTGCCACCCGGCGCTTGTATTCGGCTTCCGAAATCTGGCCGTTGCGCCGGGCCGCACCAAGGCGCGAAAGGCTTGTTTCCATCTTGGAGGCTTCATCCTCACCCATCTGGGTACCGGCGGCCGTCAGCGGCTGCGAGAAGGTCGGATAGGTGCCGGTGTCGCGCTTCTGGCTGACCGCAGTGTCGCTGACGGGGCGCGGACCGACGATTTCGGCCGTCGGGCGGCGCATATGGGCGGGGGCGACGATGGGCTCCGGGGCCTTGCAGGCCGCAAGCGTGGTGGCGAGCATGGCGCCGGAGAGCGAAAGCACAGCGATTCTCGCGGCATTTTCCGCATATGTCCCGAATGTGCCCATCTGCTTGCCCATCGTCATGTTCCGCCTGTAAGGATATCTGCCGATATCGAATTCGACCGCGGTTCGGCGCTTTACGCGCCTCCCCTTGCTGGTGGAACTTGTATTCGTTTTCATGCAGAATGTGCAAACACAAATTTGGTGGAGGATCGTGCATGGCAGGTGTTGACGGCGGGGGGGCGAAAAAGGGTCGCAAAACGCCCGGCTTCGACGCCAGTTCCGCCGAGGCCTACCTGATCCGCGACCCGGAAACCTTCGCGATCAACATCGCCCGCGCGCTCGAGAATCTCGGCAAGGCCGCCTCCGAATGGCTGGCGCCACGCGAGCGTGGCGAAATCCCGCAGGCAAGCGCCGATCCGGTGGCCGATCTCGTCAAGACGCTCTCCGATGTCGCCGAATACTGGATGGCCGAACCGAAGCGGTCTCTGGAAGCACAAACCCATCTGCTTTCGAGCTATTACGATCTCTGGGCGAAATCGGTGGCGCAGTTTTCCGGCGATGCCGATTCGGCCCCGGAAAAACCCGCCGAAAGCGGCCCTGCGGAACGCAGGAGCAGGCGTTTTGCCGATGCCGACTGGCAGGCCAATCCGTTCTTCGATTTTCTCCTGAAGGCCTACCAGACCACCGTCGGTTTCGCCGACAGGATGGTGACGGAGGCAGACGGGCTGGACGAACATACCCGCACCAAGGCGCTGTTTTATATGCGCCAGGTGACGGAGGCCCTTTCGCCGGCCAATTTCGTCTTCACCAATCCGCAGGTCTTCCGCGAAACGGTCGCCTCCAGCGGCGCCAATCTCGTCAAGGGCATGGCGCAGCTGGCGGAAGATGTCGCGGCCGGAAACGGCCACCTGAAACTGCGCCAGACCGATTACAGCAAATTCGTCATCGGCCAGAATATCGCCGTCACGCCCGGCAAGGTGGTGGCAAAAAGCCCGCTCTGCGAAATCATCCATTATGCGCCGACAACGCAAAAGGCCTTCAAACGGCCTTTGCTGATCGTGCCGCCATGGATCAACAAATTCTACATTCTCGATCTCAACCCGCAGAAATCCTTCGTCGGCTGGTGCCTCGAGCAGGGTCACAGCGTCTTCATGGTCTCCTGGATCAACCCGGATGCCCGCCTCGCCGACAAGGGCTGGGATGATTACGTTCGCGAAGGCATCGATTTTGCGCTGGATACCATCGAGGAGCGGACCGGCGAAAAAGAAATCAACGCCATCGGTTATTGCGTCGGCGGCACGCTTTTATCCTCGGCGCTGGCGCTGCATGCGCAGCAAGGCGATGAACGCATCCGCAGCGCCACGCTGCTGGCCGCCCAGACCGATTTCATCCATGCCGGCGACCTCAAGGTGTTCATAGACGAAGGCCAGCTTGCGGCGCTGGACAAGCACATGCAGGCGGTCGGTTATCTCGACGGCTCGATCATGGCCACCGTCTTCAACATGCTGCGCGCCTCTGATCTCATCTGGCCCTATGTGGTCGATAACTACCTGCGCGGCGCCGAGCCGCTGCCCTTCGACCTGCTCTACTGGAACTCCGATTCGACCCGGGTGACGGCCGCCAGCCACTCGTTTTATCTGCGCAATTGTTACCTTGAGAACAAGCTCGCCCGCGGGCTGATGCGGGTCGCCGGCAAGCGGATCAATCTCGGCGACATCAAAATCCCGATCTATGACCTCGCCACCCGCGACGACCATATCGCCCCGGCGAAATCGGTCTTCACGGGTGCCGCCCTGTTCGGCGGGCCGGTGGAATTCGTGCTCGGCGCATCCGGCCACATAGCCGGCGTCATCAATCCGCCGCAGCTTGAAAAATACCAATATTGGACAGGCCCGTCACCGGCCGGAGACTTCGACGGCTGGCAGGCCACCGCCATCCCGCATAAAGGCTCCTGGTGGGTGCACTGGCAGAACTGGATCGAAAGCCAGAGCGCTGAAAAGGTGACGGCGCGAAAACCGGAAGACGGCAAGCGCCCCGTGCTCGGCGATGCGCCGGGAACCTATGTCCTTTCCTGACCGCACCCATCATTTCTCATCTTTCAGGCATCATGTTCTTCACGCCTCCGCTTACTCCCGCCACGCTGATCGCCCGCTACAAGCGCTTCCTGTTCGACGCCGTTCTGGAAGACGGCACCGCGATCACCGGCTCCTGCCCCAATACCGGCTCCATGCGCGGGCTCACGACACCGGGCTCCCGCATATGGCTGTCGGAACATGACGGCCCTACCCGCAAGTACCGGCACATGCTGGAAATGGTCGAGGCCGATGGCACCACGGTCGGCATCAATACCGGCATGCCGAACCGGCTGGCGGAAGAAGCGATCCTGAACGGCCTCATCCCTGAACTTACCGGCTATTCGACGATCCGGCGCGAACAGAAATACGGCCGCAATTCCCGCATCGATTTCCTGTTGTCCGAGCCAGGCCGGCCGGACGCCTATGTGGAAGTCAAGAACGTCCATTTCATGCGCGAGCAAGGCCTCGCCGAATTTCCCGATACCGCCACCAAACGCGGCGCGAAACATCTGGAGGAACTGGGTGACGCTGCGGAAGCAGGTTACCGTTCGGTGATGCTCTATCTCATCCAGCGCGACGATTGCGACCGGATGCGCATCTGCGACGATCTCGATCCCGTCTATGCGCTGGCGTTTCAGCGGGCGATTGCGCGCGGCGTGGAGGCCTATGCGGTGAAATGCACGGTCTCCCCGGCACAAATTTCGGTCAGCGGAACGGTTAAGATGGACGAATGGCGTTCGGCTGTTTTATGAACAGGGACGTAAAGAGACAGAAAGCACCAAGATGGTCACCTATATCGACGCAGCCTCCGCCCCCCTCAAGAATACCGGCGTTATCCGCCTCTATACCCCTGAGGACTTCGACGGGATGCGCAAGGCGTGCCAGCTGACAGCGCGTTGCCTCGATGAACTTGCCGCAATCGTCAAGCCGGGCGTGACGACCGACGCCATCGACCGTTTCGTCTTCGAATTCGGCGCCGACCACGGCGCGCTGCCCGCGACGCTGAATTATCGCGGTTATACCAAATCCGTCTGCACCTCGATCAACCACGTCGTCTGCCACGGCATTCCGGATGCAAAGCCACTGCGCGAAGGCGATATCGTCAATATCGACGTGACCTATGTGCTGGACGGATGGCATGGCGATTCGAGCCGCATGTATCCGGTCGGCCAGATCAAGCGCGCCGCCGAGCGGCTGATGGAAGTGACCTATGAATGCCTGCTGCGCGGCATCGCGGCGGTGAAGCCCGGCATGCGCACCGGCGCAATCGGCGCGGCGATCCAGGCCTATGCGGAAGCGGAGCGCTGCTCTGTCGTGCGCGATTTCTGCGGCCATGGCGTCGGACGCCTGTTCCACGACACGCCGAACATCCTGCATTACGGCCGCCCGGACGAAGGGCCGGAAATCCGCGAAGGCATGATCTTCACCATCGAGCCGATGATCAATCTCGGCAAACCGCATGTGAAGGTGCTTTCCGACGGCTGGACGGCGGTAACGCGCGACAGGTCGCTCTCCGCCCAATATGAACATGCCGTCGGCGTCACGGCCACGGGCTGCGAAATCTTCACACTGTCGCCCGGCGGCTTCGACCGTCCGGGCCTGCCGCCGCTTCCCCCCGCATAAGGCCAGACCCGCCTATGGCAAAACGCCCCGCCCCGCCTTCCGCCGATCTTTCCAAAACTCCCGGCTTTCAGGCGGGCGAAGGCGATCTGTTCAACGGAGCGGATGAGCGCGGCTTTTTCGCCGAATCGCGAAGCGGCGCGAAGAGGCCGGCAGCCGTGGTCGATCAGGAAACGGATGCCGCCCATTATCATGGACATCGCGACCGGCTGCGGGCGCGTTATCGCGATGGCGGCGACGCGGCGCTCGCCGATTACGAATTGCTGGAGCTTCTTCTCTTCCGGCTGATCCCGAGGCGCGATACCAAACCCATCGCCAAGGCCCTGATCGCCCGTTTCGGAACACTTGGCGGCGTGCTCGGCGCTCCCTTGCCGTTGTTGCAGGAGGTGAAGGGCGTGGGCGAAACCGTGGCGCTCGATCTGAAGCTCGTCGCCTCCGTTTCCCAGCGCATGCTGAAAAGCGAAATCCGCAACAAGCAGGTGCTCGGCTCCTGGTCCTCGGTCATCGATTATTGCCACGCCGCCATGGCCCATGAAACGCGCGAACAGTTCCGCGTCCTGTTCCTCGACAAGCGCAACGTCCTAATCGCCGATGAGGTGCAGGGCCAGGGAACCGTGGATCATACGCCGGTCTACCCGCGCGAGGTCGTGCGCCGCGCCCTTGAACTTTCATCTACCGCATTGATTTTAATACATAATCATCCAAGTGGAGACCCCACCCCTTCGCGCGCGGATATCGAGATGACCAAGACCATCATCGATACGGCAAAGCCGCTCGGCATCACCGTCCACGACCACATCATCATCGGCAAGGACGGCCACGCCAGTTTCAAAGGCCTTCGGCTGATTTGAAGTAGACGCGAAAGCTTAAGAAGAGCTGCAACCCATAGGAGCGGCATCAACACAAAATTAACACCTATAAATTAGCATTTCCGAAAATAATAAATCAAGGCATCGAACCTTGATGCCTGAAGGAACGGGGGTGCTTTATGTTTAATGGAGTGCGTTTCTTTCGCGATAGATCTGGCTCGTCTGCTGTCGAGTTCGCCATCGTCGCACCGATATTCTTTCTCGTCCTGCTCACCATGATCGCCTACGGCATTTATCTGATGGCGGCCTATTCGGTGCAGCAGATCGCCGCCGACGCGGCGCGCACAGCGGTTGCCGGCCTCAACACAACCGAGCGCCAGCAGCTTGCCCGGGATTTCGTCACCAAAAGCGACCTCAGCTACGCCTTCATGGACAAGAGCCGCTTCACCGTCGATGTCGCGACGGATCCCGCCAATGCCAACCAGTTCACGGTGAAGGTCGAATATGACGCCCGCGATCTGCCGATCTGGAGCCTCTACAGCTACACCCTGCCCGAGCCGGTCATCCGGCGTTTTTCCACCATCCGGATCGGAGGAGCATGACATGCGAGATATTCATTCCCTGCTTCCCCGCTTCCTCAAGAATAAAACGGGCAACATCGCCATTTCGGCGGGGCTCACCGCACCGCTCTTCATCGGCATATTGGCGCTCGGCGTCGACTACGGTTATCTGACATTGCAAAAACGGCAATTGCAGCAGACCGCCGATCTCGCGGCCATATCGGCAGCAGCCAACGCCGCTGACGCCGAAAAGGCGGTTCAGCAATATTTCGCCCTCAATGGCATGAATCTCGGTGTCAGGACGGCGCAGGGACTTTTGACCGAAAAGGGCCTGCAACCCTTCGACCCGCTGAATGAATTCGCCAACAGCAAGGGTTATGCCGAGGTCATCAAGGGTCATTACGAGCCGGATGCGACAGTCCCGGTCGGCCAGCGTTTCGTCGATAACGCCCTGCCCACCAATGCGATAAAGGTGAACATCGTTGAACAGGGCCAGATATTCTTCGCTTCCGCCTTCACCAAGCCGCCAAAGGTCTCGGCGGTCGGAACGGCCTCGTCCCAAAGGATCGCGGCATTTTCGGTGGGATCGCGCCTCGCCAGCCTTGATGAGGGAATTCTCAACAGCCTGCTCGGCGGTCTGCTCGGCACCACGGTTTCATTGAAACTCATGGATTATCAGGCGCTTCTCGCCGCCGATGTCAATGCGCTGAAGATCGTCGAGGCGCTGGCCATCGATCTCAACCTCACCGCCGGCACCTATAAGGATGTTCTGAAGACGGAAATCAGCTACGGCAAATTCCTCGACGTGCTGACGAAAACCGCAGGCTTGCAGCCGGCGGTCGTCAACATTTTGAATGCGCTGCAAAAAACCGTCAACAAGAGCAACGTGAAAATCAAGCTCGAGGAGATCCTCAATCTCGGCCCGTTCTCGGACAAGCTGATCGGTACGGGCGAAAACCTCAAGGTCACCGCTGGCGTCTTCGATCTCATCAATGCCGCCGCCGTGGCGGGCAATGGCGGTAACCAGCTGGGGCTTAACATCAACGCCAATCTTCTCGGCCTCGCCTCGGTCAAGGCAACGCTCGCCATCGGTGAACCGCCGGTCGAAACGCCGTCGCTCGCCGTTGGCGGTCAGGGCACCGTCGTGCGCACCGCACAGACCCGTCTTGCGGTCAGTGTCGTGGTGGACGGGCTTCAGGCCATTGCCGGCCTCAAGGTCAATCTCCCGCTCTATGTGGAAGTCGCCCATGCCGAAGCGCGGCTTGCCGATATTCGCTGCACGGGTGGCGGACAGGGCACCGTCGATGTCGAGGTCGTTCCTGGCATCGCCGAAATCGCCCTTGGCAATGTCGATACCACCGCCTTTGCCAATTTCGGCAGGGACCCGCGCGTCACCAAGGCCGCAATCGTGGATTCAGCACTGCTCGCCATCAATGGCAGCGCCCTCATCAATGCCACCAACATGACCAAGACCAAGCTGACCTTCACGCAGTCCGATATTACCCAGGCCAAGATCAAGAGTGTATCCACCAAGGACACCGTCACCACTCTTGTCAGTTCACTGCTGAAGAACCTCAATCTCGATATAAGGCTTCTCTTCCTTAACCTGGATTTGGGAGGTCTGGCGGGCATTCAGTCGGCGCTTGCCAACACGCTTGCGGCAGTCATCGCTCCGGTCGATCAGCTGCTCTACAACGTGCTTCTGGTTCTCGGCGTCAAGATCGGCGAAGCCGATGTACGGGTCACGGATGTCCGCTGCCAGCAGCCGGCGCTGGTGCAATAAAGCATGTCTCCCAAAAGTGTGCAGCGGTTTTGGGACAAAGACATGCGTCAAAACAAAAATATAAAGCGCGTCGCATGAATCAGATTAAACGCGAGGCGCTTTAGGTCAGCGCCGCGCATGAAAAAGCCGCCGGAGGGTCTCCCGGCGGCTTTTTTGTTTATGGTGTCAGTCAGGCGTTGGCGATTGCCAGACGCTTCTCATCGCGGCCGCTCTTCATGCGCTCGGACAGCAGGAACGCCAGTTCCAGCGCCTGATCGGCATTGAGGCGCGGATCGCAGTGGGTGTGGTAACGGTCGGACAGCGAATCCGCCGTCACGGCGCGCGCACCGCCCGTGCATTCCGTCACGTCCTTGCCGGTCATCTCGATATGGATGCCGCCCGGATGCGTGCCCTCGGCGCGATGGATCTGGAAGAAGCTTTCGACTTCCGACAGGATGCGCTCGAAAGGACGCGTCTTGTAGTGGTTGAGCGTGATCGTGTTGCCATGCATCGGATCGCAGGACCAGACGACCTTGCGGCCTTCCTTCTCAACGGCGCGGATGAGCTTCGGCAGGCTGTCCGCCACCTTGTCATGGCCGAAACGGCAAATCAGCGTCAGGCGGCCGGCCTCGTTTGCCGGGTTCAGCGCATCGATCAGCTCGATCAGATTGTCAGGCGTCAGCGACGGACCGCATTTCAGGCCGATCGGGTTCTTGATGCCACGGAAATATTCCACATGCGCATGGTCGAGCTGGCGCGTGCGGTCGCCGATCCACAGCATGTGGCCGGATGTGGCATACCAGTCACCGGAGGTGGAATCGACGCGGGTCAGCGCCTCTTCGTAACCGAGCAGCAGCGCTTCATGGCTGGTGAAGAAGTCGGTTTCGCGCAGGCTCGGATTATTGTCCGCGCTGATGCCGATCGCCTTCATGAAGTCCATGGTTTCGGAAATCCGGTCGGCCAGCTTGCGGTAACGGTCCGCCTGCGGGCTGTCCTTGATGAAACCGAGCATCCACTGGTGAACGTTTTCAAGGTTGGCGTAACCGCCCATCGCGAAAGCGCGCAGCAGGTTCAGCGTCGCAGCCGACTGGCGGTAGGCGTCGAGCTGGCGCTCCGGGTTCGGAATGCGCGAAGCCTCGTTGAATTCGATGCCGTTGATGATGTCGCCGCGGTAAGACGGCAGCGTCACGCCATCCTGCGCTTCCACGTTGGAAGAGCGCGGCTTGGCGAACTGACCGGCAATGCGCCCGACCTTCACGACAGGCAGCTGCGCGCCATAGGTCAGGACGACGGCCATCTGCAGGAACGCGCGGAAAAAGTCGCGGATGTTGTCCGCGCCATGCTCGAGGAAGCTTTCGGCGCAATCCCCGCCCTGCAGCAGGAAGGCGTTGCCTTCCGCCACATTGGCAAGCTGCTTTTTCAGGCGGCGTGCTTCACCGGCAAAGACCAGGGGCGGATAGGTCGCAAGCGTGGCTTCCGTTGCCGCAAGCGCTGCCGCATCCGGATATTCGGGAACCTGCTGGATCGGTTTCTGCCGCCAGCTGCCGGGGGTCCAATTCTGTGCCATGTTCTCACCCTTTTCTCGCCCACGCGACGTCGCGCGGCCGCCTCGAAAAATTGAGCGGCTTATAGCTCCAAGCATCGGCTTTGCATAGCCGATCCCCGAGCCATCCGGCTCATTCTGCCCGTTTTGAGCGCTCCAGACGCACAAAAGTCAATTCAAACGATTTAACAACCCCGCCGCCATTCGAAAACTTCGCTTTCAAAGGGCGGCAGGCGATGTGGGCGGCGATTATATCACGCCCGAACCGGCGTTACACACGCTCGCCATTCACGACGCGATAGCTCGGCGAATACATCGTCACCAGCTCTTCGGCGGCTGTGGGATGAACCGCCATGGTGCGGTCGAAATCATCCTTGGTGCAGCCGGCTTTCAGCGTGATGCCGAGAAGCTGCGCCATCTCGCCCGCCTCATGGCCGAGAATATGGACGCCAACAACCTTGCGGTCGGCGGCATTGACGATCAGCTTCATGATCGTCTTTTCCTGACGGCCGGAAAGCGTCGCCTTCATCGGCCGGAACTGGGCGCGATAAACCTCCAGTTCCGGATATTTCTTGCCGGCTTCCTCTTCCGAAAGGCCGACGGTGCCAATTTCCGGCTGCGAGAACACCGCCGTCGCGATCAGCTCGTGATCCGGCTTGGTCGGGTTGTTCTTGTATTCGGTTTCGATGAAGCACATGGCCTCATGGATTGCCACCGGCGTCAGTTGTACCCGGTCGGTGACGTCGCCCAGCGCGTAGATGTTCGGCACATTCGTGCGCGAATAATCGTCGACGATGATCGCACCGCGCGCATCCACCTTCACACCGGCATTTTCCAGACCCAGACCCTTGGTGTTCGGATCGCGGCCGAGCGCCAGCATCACCAGGCCCACATGCAGCGAGGCACCCTGCTTGGTGCGGGCCACGAAACCGCCGGCGCCATCCTTGCTGACGTCCTCGATGATATCTTCCAGAAGGATGCGGATGCCCTTGGCTTCCATGGCCTCGTGCAGACCCTTGCGCATGTCGTGATCGAAACGCGACAGGATTTCCTTGCCGCGATAGATCAGGGTCGTTTCGACGCCGAGCCCATGGAAGATATTGGCGAATTCCACCGCGATATAACCGCCGCCGGCGATCAGGATCGATTTCGGCAGCTCTTCCAGGTCGAAAGCCTCGTTGGACGAGATCGTCAACTCATGGCCGGGCAGCGCCTTGTGCTCGTTCGGCGTGCCGCCGACGGCAATCACGATGCGTTCGGCGGTGAAGGTCTCGCCGGTTTTCGTCAACTTCACGGTATGGGCATCGACCAGTTCCGCCCGGCTGTCGAAAATATCGGCCTTGGCGTTTTCCAGTCCCTTGCGGTAGAGCCCTTCGAGACGGGTGATTTCCTTATCCTTGGCCGCGATGAGCTTCTTCCAGTCGAAGCTGCGCTCGCCGACGCTCCAGCCGAATCCTTCCGAATCCTCGAAATGCTCAGGGAATTGCGAGGCGTAGACGAACAGCTTCTTCGGCACGCAGCCGCGGATGACGCAGGTTCCGCCATAGCGGTACTCCTCGGCGATTGCGACGCGCTTGCCGAGCGAGGCCGCCACGCGGCCGCTGCGCACGCCGCCGGAACCGCCACCGATGACGAAAAGATCGTAGTCATAAGCTGTCATAGTCAAAACCCCTGATCAAAACCGCCGCTATCAGCCTCTAGACGGGCGGCGGCGCATTCACGGCACATATAGGTGCTGCGACGCACAAATGAAAAGCCCGGTCTTGCGGCCGGGCTTTGAATATTTCTGAATTGTCCGTTCACCCAATCAGGGCTTGGGAGCAGCCGGAGCGCCACCGGTGGCGTTCTGATCGGCCGGAAGCGGCTTCAGATCGGCGCCGGCAACCTTCTGCAGTTCGGACATGCTGGAAGCGTTGAGGTCGCGGTTGATGCCGGCGGCCCAGATATCGGCGGCCTTCATCAGTTCGCGCGTGGCGATCGGGCCGTCCTTCAGAAGCTTCTTGCCGGCTTCGCTGCTGTAGAAGGTGGAAATGGCGTTCAGCTCTTCAACGGTGAAGGCGCGCGCATAGGTGAGCGCTGCTTCGCGCTCCAGATCGGCGCGGCGCGGCGCAAGCTCGAGAGCCTTCGCATCGACGGTCTCGGTGATCGCGTCCTGAACGTTCGGCGAAGCCTGAATGAGTTCGGCCTTCAGACGCTCCGCCAGACCCGGCAGAATGTCGTCGAAACGGTCGGTAACGCCAAGAGAGGTGATCGCCTGCCGTGCGGCAGCGATATGCGCTTCCGAAATTTCCTGAGCGCGTGCGGCAGTACCGAACACGATGCCGGAAATGAGGATCGAAGCAGCGGCAGCTTTGCCCAGTCCCGCTAGTTTGACCATGAAAATCTCGCTCCTGTTATACTGCCTGCATCACGCGGGCGCCTTCAGGACCCGCGATAATGGCAAGCGATGCCAAATTTATGAAAAGTCCGTGCTCGACGACACCGGGAATCGTGTTCAGCTCGCGTGCTAGCGCTTCTGCATCAGGAATACGGCCAAAAGATGCGTCGAGGATAAGGTGTCCGCCATCGGTCATGAAGGCGCCGTCGCCCGACGAACGCATCGTCAGCGCGCCGGAAAGCCCGGAACGCGACGCCAGTTTTTCGATGGCGATACGCGTCGCCACCTGGCCGAACGGGTTGATTTCGATGGGCAGCGGAAAGGCGCCCAGCGTCTCCACCACCTTGCTCTGGTCGGCGATCACGATCATGCGGGCGGATGCCGCCGCAACGATCTTTTCGCGCAGCAGCGCGCCGCCGCCGCCCTTGACGAGACGCAGCGCATGATCGACCTCATCCGCACCGTCGATGGTAAGATCCAGTTCCGGCAATTCATCCAGCGATTTCAGCGGAACGCCAAGCTCGACGCACAGGCGCGCTGTGCGCTCGGATGTCGGCACGCCCTCGACTTTCAGACCGGCGGCGACCTTTTCGGCCAGAAGCCTGACGAATTCCTCGGCCGTCGAACCCGTGCCGATACCGAGCCGCATCCCATCCTGTACGTGGGACAATGCGGCCTCGGCGGCCTTGATCTTCATCTGGCGGGCATCCATGTGCCTGAAACTCCGGTAACTTTGTCGTCGCCGTGCTGTTTACACGGGTCGAAAGCCAAACGAAAGCCTTTTTCAAGCCAACGAACAGAACGTTGTGACGCGGTTGCAAAGACAGGCCCGTTTGCCTAGGCTTGGCGTGAATGAAAGCACCGATACATCAGTTACACGCATTCCCGAGAGGCCAGTTCCCGTGACATCCCGCCCGCTCTCCCCGCTCGCCATTTTCGATCTCGACGGCACGCTGGTCGATACCGCCGCCGATCTGGTTTCGAGCCTCAACCACACCATTGCCGCAGCCGGGCTTGCTCCCGTCACCTATGACGACCTGACCCACCTCGTCGGCCAGGGTGCGCGGGTAATGATCAAGCGCGCCTTCGCGCTTCGCGAGACGGAACTGCCGGAAGCCGAAATCGAGCCGCTCTATGAGCGCTTCATCACCCATTACCGCGCCGAAATGCCCGGCAAAAGCCGCCCCTATCCGGGCATCGTCGATACTTTGGATGCGCTTTCCGAAGCCGGCATCACGCTCGCCGTCTGCACCAACAAGACTGAAATCCTCGCTCTACCGCTACTCGAAGAACTCGGCCTGACACGCTATTTCGCCACCATAACCTGCGGCGACACTTTCTCCTTCCGCAAGCCGGATGCCCGCCATATTCTCGGCACCATCGAAAAGGCCGGGGGCGACGTCCAGCGCTCCATCATGGTCGGCGACAGCATCAACGACATTCTCGCGGCAAAGAACGCCGCCGTGCCGTCGATTGGCGTCACTTTCGGTTATTCGGATGTGCCAATGGTTGAACTCGAACCGGATGTCGTGATCGACGATTTCACTGCGCTGACGCCGGCGCTGTTCGAGAAGCTGATTAGCAAGGGCGCCGCTGCGGCCTGAATGGGAGGCCTGTCTCCAAAACAAAAAAGCGCCGTCTCCGGCGCTTCTTCTCTTGATGCTATTCTGATCAGATCGACGCGGCCCGCGCCTTCGTCGTCACGGCAAAGGCCTTCTGCACGTAGCTGTCACGATCATAGACATCGTCAAAGAACTGCACCTTGCCATCCTTGTCCGGCCAGGCCGTGAAATAGGCAACGTAAACAGGTATCTTCACCGGAACCTGTACGGCGCGGTTCTTGCCGGAAGCGATCTGCTCGCCGACCTTGTCGACGCTGGTGCCAAGAACGGCGGCGGCCATGCGACGCGGATCGACCAGACGGATACAGCCGTGGCTCAGCGCCCGCATGTCGCGGTTAAAGAAGCTCTTGGCAGGCGTGTCATGCATGTAGATGGCATGCGCATTGGGGAACAGGATTTTCAGGTCGCCCAGCGCATTGTCGCTGCTCGGCGGCTGGCGCACGGAAACGGCATTGGTCGAGCCATACCAGTTGACGCTGGTGGAGGAGACGGCACGACCGCCCACCTGCACTTCGTAGCCCAGCCGGTCGAGATAGGACGGATCGCGGCGTAGCTTCGGCAGCATTTCGTTGACGATGATCGACTGCGGCACGCCCCAATAGGGGTTGAACTCGACGGTCTGGATTTCGTCCTGGAAGAAATAGGTCTGGTTGGCCTTGGAGCCGACGACCACCTTCATGCCGAACTGTTCCACGCCATCATTGTGGTAATAGGCCATGAAAGCGGGCTGGTTGATGAAGACATAACGCTGGCCAAGATCGGCCGGCAGCCAGCGGACCTGCTCCATGGCGACCTGCACCTTGGCGATCTTCGCGTCATTGCTTTCGCCGACCATGGCGCGCACGGTGGCGCGGCCGATGACGCCGTCGGGCTTCAGACCGTTCTCGCTCTGGAACGCCTTCACCAGATCGACGAGATCGGGCGTATAATCCGGCGTCTGCTGATAACCAGAAATGATCGCCGCATGCTCCGCCTTGAAGGCGGGCGATGCGCGATGTTCGATGGCCTTGACGACATTGGCCATATCAGCGCTGCTGTTGCCGGGCTTCAGCACCAGATCGGCGGGAACGCGGACGACATGCGCCGCATCGCCTTCGCCGCGCAGGCGGGCAAGCTCCGCTTTCAGCGCCAGATATTCGGCGCCCGACGGTTCGCGGCTGCGCAGATAGGCGGCAACATCCGGGCTCAGGCCCGCAAGCTTCAGCACTGGTGCGAGGTTCACCGTCTTGCGCTTGAAATCGTGATAGCCGGAAAGCCGGTTCGGATCGACACGGCCACGGGCCGTATCCTGCACATAGGCGAGAACCTTGGCGGAAAGCGCCAGCTCGAACTGCATCTGCGCCCGCTGATAGGCGTCGGACACGGGCGCCGAGGCCGTCTCCACCGGCGTACCGGTCGCAGCCGAACCGGAAGCGTTGCTGATGCTGGCAGTCACATCCTTTGCCGGCGGCGAAATGCTGTAATCGGCCGGATCGAGGCCGCTTTCTCCGACCGTCTCGAGAAAGGCGATGACAGCATTGGCGCGCGCGGTCAGCTCGCCTTCCGAAATCCAGAGCGTCTTGCCGCCGGCGCCGTAATAGGCTTCCAGCGCCTTGGCGATCTCGGGGGTGGCGCTGAATTTCAGATTGGCAAGGCCTTCACCGAAATTCGCCGTGTTCACCGCACGGGCCGTATCCGCCTTGTAGTCGTAATAACGCGGGCCGGAAACACGCGGCAGCGGCTCGGGATCGGAAGCATCGGCACTTTGGCCAGCGCTCGATCCGGAGGGCGAGGTGACGATGCCGGCCGGCGGCAATTCACCGCGATCGCGCGCGATCTTGCCAGGGCCGCCGCGCAGGAGGTCCATCAGCGTTACCGCACCGGCGCTGCCGGGAAGAGCGGTGGAAACGGAAAGACCGAGAGCCAGCACCAGTGCTGCCGATGTTTTTCCAGATGTGACTTGCAATTTGATCCTCGTAGCACCCAGCACCGCCAGCGAAAGGGCGGGCATCAGTTTCATGCCTGTCTAGCCGATCGACGGCCCGTTGAAAAGAAAACGCGAAAAGGCCCACAACCGTGCCGAAATGAACCTTATGATACAGCCAAAGCCGTAAAAACGTAATTTCCAGAATTGGCGAGAATGGTTAAATTTCCATTTATTTCATTCACTTTGCCCTGCCCCGCCCGACCTTCCCAGCACCCCGGAAAGCCCGGTTTTCCAGCCATTTCGCGTCGTAGTAAAAATGACACGCCGGCGCCTTTTTCACCCTGCACCGCGCCTTAAGGCGAAATCGCTTTTGCGCGGCGGGAAATATCTGCCTCCGCTGCGTTGCAGCGCTTTCATTGCCGGCGCGATGATTCTATATATCGGCCGCGCAAGGCGGGCGAAGGCGCCGTTTTGGCGGAGGAAAACGAGTAAAAAGGCAAGATTGATGACAGCCACACGGACGGAAACCGATACATTTGGACCCATTGAAGTTCAGGCCGATCGCTATTGGGGCGCGCAGGCGCAGCGCTCGCTCGGCAACTTCAAGATCGGCTGGGAAAAGCAGCCCGCCTCTGTCGTTCGCGCGCTCGGCATCGTCAAGCAGGCAGCCGCTCGCGCCAACATGGCGCTGGCAGGCCTCGACCCCAAGGTCGGCGAGGCCATCATCGCCGCCGCGCAGGAAGTCATCGACGGCAAGCTGACCGAGCATTTCCCGCTCGTCGTCTGGCAGACCGGTTCCGGCACCCAGTCCAACATGAACGCCAATGAGGTGATTTCCAACCGCGCAATCGAGATGCTCGGCGGCGAAATGGGCACCAAGAAGCCCGTCCACCCCAATGACCACGTCAATATGAGCCAGTCCTCGAACGACACCTATCCCACCGCGATGCACATCGCCTGCGTGGAAGAGATCGTTCATCACCTGCTGCCGAGCCTCAAGCACCTGCACAAGGCGCTGGAAGCCAAGGTCAAGCAGTTCGAAAAGATCATCAAGATCGGCCGCACCCACACGCAGGATGCAACGCCGCTGACGCTCGGCCAGGAATTCTCCGGTTATGCCGCGCAGGTCGCATCCGCCATCGCCAATATCGAAACCACCCTGCCCGCGCTCTCCAAGCTCGCCCAGGGCGGCACCGCCGTCGGCACGGGCCTCAACGCTCCCATCGGCTTTGCCGAAAAGGTCGCCGAGGAAATCTCCAAGATCACCGGCCTGCCCTTCGTGACCGCGCCGAACAAGTTCGAAGCGCTCGCCTCGCACGATTCCATGGTCTTCTCCCATGGCGCGATCAATGCGGCTGCGGCTGCACTCTTCAAGATCGCCAACGACATCCGCTTCCTCGGCTCCGGTCCGCGCGCCGGTCTCGGCGAATTGTCGCTGCCGGAAAACGAACCCGGCTCGTCGATCATGCCCGGCAAGGTCAACCCCACCCAGTCGGAAGCGCTGACGCAGGTGTGCGCCCACATCTTCGGCAACAATGCGGCACTGTCCTTCGCCGGTTCGCAGGGTCACTTCGAGCTCAACGTCTATAACCCGATGATGGCCTACAACTTCCTGCAGTCGGTCCAGCTTCTGGGCGATGCGGCCGTCTCCTTCACCGACAATTGCGTCGTCGGCATCGAGGCCCGGGAAGACAACATCAAAAAGGGCGTCGAGAACTCGCTGATGCTGGTGACGGCGCTCAACAGCAAGCTCGGCTACGACATCTGCGCCAAGATCGCCAAGACCGCACACAAGAACGGCACAACCCTGCGCGAAGAAGCCGTTGGCGGCGGATACCTCACCAACGAGGAATTCGATCAGTATGTGCGCCCGGAAAACATGATCGGGCCGAAGTAATCGGCTTGGATTTTGGTGGAATAGAGAACGGGCCTTCGGGCCCGTTTTTTGTTTGCTCAACAAAAGACAAGCCCATCCAGAACGAACCTCAGGATGATCAGTCGGGGAAGAGTTCTCCGTCATGCCGGACTTGATCCGGCATCCAGCTACGGCGCGTCTGCGCCGTGAAAAGAGTCTTTTGCGATCAAAGACTTGATCGCACTGGACCCCGGATCAAGTCCGGGGTGACGGAGGAGGTGTCTAGACGTCCCACAATAAAAAAGGGCCGCTGTCGCGACCCTCTTCGTCTCATTCAAACCGTCAAACCAGCCGGCTCTGCTCCACCGCCGCTTCCACGAAGCTGGCAAACAGCGGATGCGGGTCGAGCGGACGGCTCTTCAGTTCCGGGTGGTACTGAACGCCGATGAACCACGGGTGATCGGGATATTCCACCGTTTCCGGCAGGACACCGTCGGGAGACATTCCCGAGAAGACCAGGCCACATTCTTCCAGCCGGTCCTTGTAGTCCACATTCACCTCATAGCGGTGGCGGTGGCGCTCGGAAATATCCGTGGTGCCGTAGATTTCGGCGATCTTGGTGTCTTTCTTCAGCGCCGCCTTGTAGGCACCGAGACGCATGGTGCCGCCGAGATCGCCCTTGGAGGAACGCTTCTCCAGCTCGTTGCCCTTGACCCATTCGGTCATGAGGCCGACAACCGGCTCAGAGGTCGGACCGAATTCGGTGGAGGAGGCATTTTCGATGCCGGCAAGGTGACGGGCCGCTTCCACGACCGCCATCTGCATGCCGAAGCAGATGCCGAAATAGGGCACGTTGCGCTCACGCGCGAACTGCGCCGCCATGATCTTGCCTTCCGAACCGCGCTCGCCGAAACCGCCGGGCACCAGAATGCCGTTGACCTTTTCGAGATAAGGCGTCGGGTCTTCCTTTTCGAAGACTTCCGACTCGATCCACTCGAGCTTGACCTTGACGCGGTTGGCAAAGCCACCGTGATGCAGCGCCTCGATCAGCGACTTATAGGCGTCCTTGAGGCCGGTATATTTGCCGACGATCGCAATCGTTATCTCGCCTTCCGGCGTGCGAATGCGGTTGCAGACCTCTTCCCAGGGCTCCAGACGCGGCTTCGGCGCCGGCTCGATGCCGAAAGCGGCCAGCACTTCCGAATCGAGACCTTCCTTGTGATAGGCAATCGGAACGTCATAGATGTTCGCCACATCCAGCGCCTGGATGACGGCGGACGGACGCACATTGCAGAACAGCGAAAGCTTGCGGCGTTCCGCTTCCGGGATTTCCCGGTCGGCACGCACTAGCAGAATGTCGGGATGAATGCCGAGTGCCTGCAGTTCCTTGACGGAATGCTGGGTCGGCTTGGTCTTCAATTCGCCTGCTGCCGGAATGTAGGGCATCAGCGTCAGGTGAAGATAGATCGCCGTGCCACGCGGCAGGTCGTTGCCGAGCTGACGGATCGCTTCCATGAACGGCATCGCCTCGATGTCACCCACCGTGCCGCCGATTTCGCAGATGACGAAGTCGTAATCGTCATTGCCTTCGATCACGAAATCCTTGATCTCGTTGGTGACATGCGGAATGACCTGAACCGTTGCGCCGAGATAGTCGCCGCGCCGTTCCTTGTCGATGATGTTCTTGTAGATGCGGCCGGTGGTGATGTTGTCGGTCTTGGTTGCCGAACGCCCCGTAAAGCGCTCGTAATGGCCAAGGTCGAGGTCCGTCTCGGCACCGTCATCCGTCACGAACACTTCGCCGTGCTGTGTCGGGCTCATGGTGCCGGGATCGACGTTCAGATAGGGGTCGAGTTTACGAAGCCGCACCCGATAACCACGGGATTGCAACAAAGCTCCGAGTGCTGCCGCAGCGATGCCCTTGCCTAGAGAGGAGACCACGCCGCCTGTGATGAATACATATCGCGCCATGGGATTCACCGGATACCTTTTTACCTCTGATTCCGCCAGCCCAAATTTCATGCTTTCGAAAATTCGCTGTTGACGAATTTGCGATGGGTCACAGGCCGGAATGCGAACAAAAGAAAACCGGCAGGCTTTTGGCCTGCCGGAGCGTTAAATCAAAACCGGGCTTATTGACCGGTCGGAACTGCGTTCGGATCGGCTGGCTGCGCCGGGGCCGGAGCGGCCGTGCCGGAAGCGGCCGGAGCCGGGGTCGTCTGAGCCGGTGCGGCTGCACCATTGGTCGGAACGCCATTCTCAGCCGGAGCCGGAGCGGGCGTCGAAGGCGTCGTCGCCGGGCCGAGCGTATCGAGAATGCCGTTACCCTGGCCCTGCGTGGCCGGAATACGGTTCAGAATGTCGGTCGGGCGCGATTCGTAGCGCGTCAGGAGACCGAGGCCGAGCGAGGTCGCGAAGAACAACGCGGCAAGGATCGCCGTGGTGCGCGTCAGCGCATTGGCCGTTCCGCGCGCGGACATGAAGCCCGAACCGCCGCCGATACCGAGGCCGCCGCCTTCGGAGCGCTGGATCAGGACCACGCCGACAAGCGCCAGCACGATCATGAGGTGAATAACAATCAAAACGGTCTGCATGACAATCCATTCCATGCCCCGCGCGGAGCACTACAAAGAAGGTTTCGCGGCTCTTTACATGAGGCGAAGGCTTATTCCAAGCCCCTTTCCCGCCATCTGTAACAGGAAAACCTGTCTCAGGCCGTCAGTTGCTCGTATGCCGCATAGATGGACAGGAAGTCTGAAGCTTTCAAGCTCGCGCCGCCGATCAGCGCGCCATCCACGTTCTCGACGCCCATCAGTTCCAGCGCATTGGCGGGCTTCACAGAGCCGCCATAGAGGATGCGCATGGTCTTGCCGGCGTCGCCGAAGCGCTTGACGAGTTCGTCGCGCATGAAGGCATGGGCCTCGCGCACATCGTCCACGGTGGGTGTCAGACCCGTGCCGATCGCCCAGACGGGCTCGTAGGCGATGACGGTGTTTTCGGCGGTAGCCTCATCCGGCAGGGAGCCGGCGAGCTGGCGCTTGAGAATATCGAGCGTCTGGCCCGCCTTGCGCTCATCCGCGGTTTCGCCGATGCAGACGATGGCGATGAGATCGGCCTGATGGGCGGCAACGGCCTTGGCGCGCACCAGATGATCCGTCTCTGCATGGTCGGTGCGGCGCTCGGAATGGCCGACGATGACATGGGTGCCGAAGCAGTCGGCGATCATCTCGGCGGAAATATCGCCGGTATGGGCGCCGGAGGCGTTCTGGTGGCAATCCTGCGCGCCGATCATCAGCGGGCTGTCATCGCAAAGCGCCGTTGAGACGTAGAGCAATGTCGAGGGCGGGCAGATCAGCGCATCCACCTTTTCGGACAGCGCGCCCTTGACGCCCTCTGCCATGGCCTTGATCTGATCGAGCGAGGCACGGGTGCCGTTCATCTTCCAGTTTCCGGCAACAAGCGGTCGAACATTCGGCGTCATGCGTATCCCATTCCCTTTGTCTTGAGGCCGCCTGTGGCGGCGCCCCTTCCCTCAGCCGTATCACGGCCCATAATCGCGACAGAAACACTGCCGGAAATCCCGGGATATTCCTTTAAACGGCCCCGGCAATAAATGGTACAAAAAAGCGGCCCGAAGGTTCAAAACGACGGCCAATTTCTGAAAATTCGCCGCCGCTGACCCGAAACAGCGGCCTCAGCGGCTCAAAATCCAGTTCAAAACCGCCCGCCAGTCGGTCATGCGCACCGGTGTGCCGTGGCTGCCGGTCTCGTAACGCGTGAACCGCGCCGGCTCGCCGGCCTTCAGCAAGGAGCGGAAGATCGTCGCTTGGCTGTCGGCGGAATAGACCTTGTCGGCGCTGCCATGGGTGAACCAGACCGGCTTCTTCGCCCTGGCAAAGACGCTTTTCGGAAAATCCGGATCGACCGCACCGCCAAGGATCGCCATGCCCTTGAGATTGGCGACGGCAGCCTTGTCGCGGCTGATGCCGTAGCAGATGAAACTGCCCATGGAGGCACAGGTCAAAATGACAGGCTTGCCGCCCGATTTTTTCGCCGCATCGGCAATCAGCGCCGCAACATCGGCAACGCCGTTTTCATCGAAGGAGCGCACGCTCGGCGCATAATAGGTGCCGCCATTGGCCACAGCGAGGTTTTTCAGCCGGTTGAAATTGCCGCCGAAGGTGTAGTCGTTCATGCCGAGCCGCCGGTCGCCGCCGCGTCCGTGGATGAAGATGACCGTGAAGGCCTGCCCGCTAGCCGGCCCGACGCGGCCGACCTCAAGCGCCCTGCCCTCAACGGACATTGTTTCCAGCGCCTGTGCCTTCTTCGGCGCCATATCCACATATTGCCGCTTCACCCGACGCTCCGGCACCTCGTCGCGGCCGTTGATATCGCGCATCTCCTGATAGTCGATGACTTCGGATGCGCCGCCATCGCCCGTGGAAAGCACCGTCTGTGCGGAGAACAACTCGTCCTTGAAAGGCCGCAGCGGCCCGTCGGCGGCGGAGACTGCGACGGGCATGGCCGCCACAGTCAGGCTGAAAAGAGTACAAAACGTGAAATGAGCTGTGGACATGCCTTGCCTAACCGTTCATTCGTGGCTGCGAGACTTGCCATTGCAACCTCGCCAGCGCAATCCTCCTGTTGCGAAACCCTGACACAATCGTGGCATAGGATGCGCCGCGTCTCCCAGACAGGCCCACTTCAAATCGGACGGGAACCGCGTTTGGCGTTATGATTGACGCTATTGGCATAATGATTCGCATGGCGAAATTCTGACACACGCTTTTGAACTTTGGACATGATGGACGACAGCAACGATCTCTTTTCCGGTCTTCCGGCAGCACGAAACAGCGATACGGAAACGAACGAGGACGCGGCGAAAACCGCGAAGGCCCCGGCGACCGCTGCTGCCAATGTAAACGTGCAGCCGAAACCGGCAGCCGTTGGCCCTGTCGCTTCGTCCGCTCCCCCGCCGCCCATGTCTCCCACCGGTGACGACTACGGCGCCTCGTCGATCCGCGTACTCGAGGGCCTCGAGCCGGTACGCATGCGCCCGGGCATGTATATTGGCGGCACCGATGAAAAGGCGTTGCACCATCTCTTCGCCGAAGTCATCGACAACTCCATGGACGAGGCCGTCGCCGGCCACGCCAATTTCATCGAGGTTCACCTCGACGCCGAAGGTTTCCTGACGGTCACCGACAATGGCCGCGGCATTCCGGTGGAAAACCACCCGCAGGTACCCGGCAAGTCGACGCTCGAAGTCATCATGACCAAGCTGCATGCCGGCGGCAAATTCGACGGCAAGGCCTATGAGACATCGGGCGGCCTGCACGGCGTCGGCGTTTCCGTGGTCAATGCGCTCTCCGATCTTCTCGAAGTGGAAGTGGCCCGTAACCGCAAGCTTTACCGCCAACGTTTCTCGCGCGGCCTGCCGATCGGTCCGCTGGAAGAGCTGGGCGACGTGCACAATCGCCGCGGCACCCGCGTGCGTTTCCATCCCGATCCGCAAATCTTCGGCGACCACGCGAAGTTCGAACCGGCCCGCATCTTCCGCATGGCCCGGTCCAAGGCCTATCTCTTCGGCGGCGTCGAAATCCGCTGGAGCTGCGATCCCGGCATGGTGCCGGCCGGTGGTGAAATCCCCGAAAAGGCCGTTTTCCATTTCCCCGGCGGCCTGAAGGATTATCTTGCCGCCACGCTCGGCAAGGAATTCACCGTCACCCGCGAGATTTTCTCGGGCCGCACGGAAAAGACCGGCGGCCACGGCGCGCTGGAATGGGCCGTCACCTGGTATGGCGGCGATACGCAGATCCATTCCTATTGCAACACCATTCCGACGCCCGAAGGCGGCACGCATGAGGCCGGCCTGCGCATCGCGCTCACCAAGGGCCTGAAGAATTATGCGGACCTGACGCAGAACAAGCGCGCCAAGGACATCACCACCGATGACGTGATGATCTCGGCCGCCGGCATGCTCTCCGTCTTCATCCGCGAGCCGGAATTCGTCGGCCAGACCAAGGACAAGCTCGCAACCGTCGAGGCCCAGCGCATCGTCGAAAACGCGCTGCGCGATCCCTTCGACCATTATCTCGCCGGCAATCCGGGCGAAGCGGCAAAGCTGCTCGACTGGGTGATCGAGCGGGCCGAAGAGCGCCTGCGCCGCCGCAAGGAAAAGGAAGTCAACCGCAAGACCGCCGTGCGCAAGCTGCGCCTGCCCGGCAAGCTGGCGGATTGCGCCCAGAACACCGCAGAAGGGGCCGAGCTTTTCATAGTAGAGGGCGACTCGGCCGGCGGCTCGGCCAAGCAGGCGCGCAACCGCGCCAACCAGGCCATCCTGCCGCTGCGCGGCAAAATCCTCAACGTCGGCAGCGCCAGCCGCGAAAAGCTCTCCGCCAACCAGCAGATTGCCGATCTCATCCAGGCGCTCGGCTGCGGCACGCGCACCAAGTACCGCGAAGAAGACCTGCGATATGAGCGCATCATCATCATGACCGATGCCGATGTCGACGGCGCGCATATCGCCTCACTGCTCATCACCTTCTTCTATCAGGAAATGCCGGAACTCATTCGCGGCAACCATCTCTATCTCGCCGTGCCGCCGCTTTATGTCATCCGTCAGGGTGCCAAGAGCGCCTATGCCCGCGACGACGCCCACCGCGCCGAGCTGATGGAAACCGTCTTCAAGGGCAAGAAAGTCGAAATCGGCCGCTTCAAAGGCCTCGGCGAAATGATGGCCCAGCAGCTGAAGGAAACCACCATGGATCCCGAAAAGCGCACCCTGCTGCGCGTCGAGATCGACGATGTGGATTTCGAAGGCACCCGCGAGGCCGTCGACAACCTGATGGGCACCAAGGCCGATGCCCGCTTCCGTTTCATTCAGGAACGGGCGGCATTCGCTGATAATCTGGATATCTGACTGTCCGTCCCGGCCCGCGATATGCGGGCGGGACACTTTAACTTATGCCGCAGCAACATCCTCACGAACACGCAGAATGCGGTCGATCAGACCCCATTCTTGCGCTTCCTCCGCCGTCATGAAAAAATCCCGGTCCATGGCCGCTTCGAATTTTTCATAACTGCGTTTGCAATGTTCGGAATAAAGCCGCGTCATACGGTGCTTGGTCTGCTTCATCTCTTCGGCATGGATCAGCATGTCCGACGCCTGCCCCTGGAAACCGCCCAGCGGTTGATGAGTGTGGATGCTGGCATTGGGAAGGGCGCTCCGCTCGCCCGGTTCCCCCGCCATTAGCAGAAACGATCCCATGGAGCGGGCCGTTCCCATGCAGAGCGTATGAACCGGTGCGCGGATATAATGCATGGTGTCATACATGGCGAGACCGCTGGTCACCACACCGCCTGGCGAATTGATATAGAGATGGATCGGCTTCTTCGGGTTTTCGGCCTCCAGAAAAAGCAATTGCGCACAGACCAGCGCCGAAACCGCATCGTTCACCTCGCCGTTGAGGAAGATGATCCTTTCCCGCAACAGCCGGGAGTAGATATCGAAAGACCTTTCTCCCCTTGACGATTGTTCGACTACCATAGGGACGAGTTGCATCGCTTCGCGCATCGGCGAACTCCTGTCGTTGAAATGTCGGGGAACGTTCCGGATCAGGCGGCGAGCTTGATCGGCGAACCGTTATGGTTTGCGGCGGCTTTTATCATACGGCCGGTATTGACGGGCAGGTCATGAATGATGCGCAGGCTGGTGCCGCCATGGGCGTTCGCCGCGATCCTGAAGGTGACGGTGCTTTCCAGAAAGGGCGGATTATCCTCGCGCAGCCGGTAGCGAACCTCCTCGCCGGGCTTGATATCGATCGCATCGGGTTCCGCCAAAGCCGCCTTCGGCAGCCAGTTTTCACGAAACGCCGGAATGCTGATGGCGCGCCAGACCTTTTGCGGCGGCTCGTCCAGATCATATTCAAGCTCGATGCCGTTTTTCGGCGCTTCCGGTGTCTGCCTGTTCATTGGTCCATATCCTTCAGCAGGAGTTTGAGAGCCTCAATGCGCTGCGGCCAGTAGGCGCGATATTTGCCGAGCCAGGCCGCAATGCGCGTCAGCCCGTCCGGATCCACCTCATAATTGACGAAACGGCCCTGCCGTTTCTCGACGACCAACCCTGCCCCGCGCAACACCGAAAGATGCTGTGACATGGCCGGCTGGCTGATCTCGATCCCCTCACGCAGGGCGGAAGCGTTCATGGCGCCATCCGCCAGCTTTTCGAAGATGGCGCGGCGCGTCGGATCGGCCAGCGCCCGGAAAATATCGTTCTCAGTCATGACAACACATAAGCACACACTTATCTGATTCACAAGCCCTTTCGGCGCGTGCAAAACGCGTCTTTTTCACGCTGATGGCAGGAGATGCCGTGAACGCTTTATCCCCTCGCGCGTTTTCATTCCGCCTGATACTCTTCGGGCCGGGAGCGATCAAAACAAGTGACTGCATTTACGGTCTTCATCATCATTCTTCTCATGGTCATCGGGCCGAGCCTGTTTGTCGTCATCGGCAAACAGCGGGAAAAGGCCATTCCCAAGCGCCCCTCCACCGCCCTGCCCCTTGCCGAAGACGCGACGACGCTGGACCGGCACTGGCAATCGATAAGAAACGGCTGGAACGAGAAAAATGCGCTCTGCCTGCTGCATTCCAACCTCGATGCCTTTGCGGTGCGCGTGGCGGCGGCGCGTGCCGCCGGGCGCAGCCTCGATCTGATGTATTACATGTGGAATGCCGACCTGACCGGACGGCTGATGATGCGCGAAGTCATCGCCGCCGCCGATCGCGGCGTACGCGTACGCCTGCTGCTCGACGATCTCGGCGTCTCCATCTCCGACCGCATCTTCCACGCCATCGACAGCCACCCGAATATAGAGTTGCGACTGTTCAACCCCACCCGGGCGCGGGAAAACATTCTGCATCGAAGCATCGAGCTGGTGCTGCGCTTCCGAAGCGTCAACCGGCGCATGCACAACAAAGCCTGGATTGCCGATGGCCGGGCCGTGATCGTCGGCGGGCGCAACATTGGCGACGCCTATTTCGACGCTGCCGAGCGGGCAAATTTCCACGATTTCGATATTCTCGGCTTCGGCAACATCGTCGCCGACGCCACGGAAATCTTCGACGATTACTGGAACAGCGCCGTTTCCGTGCCCGTGCGTTCGCTATTGGCGCGCAGACCGAGCAAACTCGCAAAGCTGCGGCGCGAACTCGATGCCCTGCCGAAAAGCGAAGCGGCAAAACCCTATCTGGAGCGGGTCGAAAGCCAGTATGGCCGCGACCATTTCCTGATGTCGGACCGTCTGCACTGGGTCGAGGCGGCGGATATCCTCGCCGACCCGCCGGAAAAGGCGGCGGGCAAACGCCGCAAGGGTCATAACTTCCTGATGGAAAGCCTGCTGCCGCTGATGCAGGCGGCAAGCGACAGCCTGCACATTACCTCCCCCTATTTCATTCCCGGCAAACAGGGTGTGGGGATATTTCAACAGCTCGCAGAAAACGGCGTGTCGGTCGCCATCCTCACCAATTCGCTGGCCGCGACAGATGTGGCCGCCGTGCACGCCGGTTATGCCCGCTATCGAAAACCGCTTCTCTCCGGCGGGGTGCGCCTGCACGAGCTGCGCGCGCAGGCGGAGCAGTCCAACTTCACCCTGCGAGGCTCGGGACAGGCGAGCCTGCACACCAAGGCCTTCACCCGCGATGGCAGGACCGGCTATATCGGTTCGCTCAATTTCGATCCGCGTTCCGCCTCGCTGAATACGGAAATGGGCGTCGTCTTCAACTCGGCGCCGCTGGTTGCCTGTATGGACGAGATATTCGCCGGCGAAATCCGCCGCACCATGAGCTTCGAGCTGGAAATCGACAAAGGCAGGCACATCGTCTGGATGACGGAAGAACAGGGGCGGACAAGGACATACCGGCGCGAACCCGACGCTGCCATCAGCCGCCGCATCGTTGCCGGTATCATGCGCTTCCTGCCGCTGGAATCGCAGCTTTAGCGGGAAAAGCCTGGGCTCAGGCCGCCGGCCTTACCCCCGCTTTCGCCAGCTGTATCTGCACCAGCGTATCGAGGTTCTGGTTGACCCGGCAATAAAACTCCTCGTCGATGAAGGGGCGCAGCATGAAATCGTTGCCGCCCGCCTTCAAAAACCGCGCCGAAAGCAGCCGGTTGGTGGAGGAAGACACCCCGATGATGCGCAGCTCATGCGACCCGCGCATGGTGCGGATGCGCCGTGTCAGTTCGAAGCCGTCAATATCGGGCATGTTGTAATCGGTCACCACGAGGCCGATATCGGGATTGGCCTTCAGAATATCGAGCGCCTTCGCACCGCTATCCGCCAGGCTGACGCGGAAATTATAACGCTTGAGACGGCTCGAAAGCAGCGCCCGCGCCGTCGGGCTGTCATCAACGATCAGCACGTGATGGCGGTGGTTGGTGAGAAAGCGGCAGACGGATTCCGTCAGCATATCCACGGCGAAAATATTGTCCTTCAGAATATAATCGACCACATCCTTGGCGATCAGCGTTTCACGCGTCGCCTCATGAAAAGTGCTGGTGAAAACGATGGTCGGGATCGAAAGATCGATCAGATATTCCAGCGCCTCTCCCTTTTCCGCCCCGGGCAGGTTGATATTGGAAATGGCAAGTGTCACCGGCTCGGACGAATGTTCGTAACAGGCCTGCAACTCTTCGAAGGAGCGGCAAACCTCCACGGAAACGCCCAGCATCTCATTGAGCCGCCTGCTCACCATCTGGGTGAACACGTTGCTGTCTTCCGCCAGCAAAATCCGGCTATTTGTAAAAGGCACGCCCGAATACTGCATGCCCGTTATGCCCAGGAAATTCATTCTGTCCCGACCCCCATCGAATGTCAGCTTAAGATAGCAGGCTCATTTTTCAGAATGATTAATAGCACTATTTCTGAAGCTTCAGTTGAGCACATGCTTACTTAAACGGAAATACGGCCCGCGAGGGGCCGTATTCCAAGTTTGGGAGGGGATTTCTGTCTTATACGCGCAGAAGTGCGTTATCGGTGTCGAACGGGCTCTCTTCCACCACTTCGGCATCGTAGGACGTGCCGAGAATGCGGATCTTGAGCTTGGTACCGACTGCTGCGTATTCCGGCTTGAGCATGGCAAGCGCGATGGATTTGCCCATGCGCCAGCCGAAGCCACCGCTTGTCGCACGACCGGCAAGCACGCCGTTTTCATCGAAGATTGCTTCCGAACCGCGCGCATCGACGTCTGTATTGCCAGACACGGTCAGCGTCGAGAACACCCACTTCGCACCGGCTTCCTTGTAAGCTACCAGCGCATCGCGGCCGATGAAGGATTTTTCCGGGCGCACGAAGCGAGCAAGACCGGATTCATAGGCGTTGTATTCCACCGACAGCTCGCGGCCCATGTTGCGATAGGATTTTTCGAGCGACATGGAGACCATGGCGCGGATACCGAATGGCTTGATCCCGAATTCGGCGCCCGCTTCCATCAGCCGGTCGAAGATGTAGTTCTGCATCTCGATCGGATGGTGCAGTTCCCAGCCAAGTTCGCCCACGAAGTTGACGCGCAACGCATGCGCCGTCGCCACGCCGACGGAAATCTGCTTGCCGGTGAGCCAGGGGAAGTCCTTGTTCTCAAGGCTGGTGCGGGTCAACTTCTTAAGCAGATCACGCGATTTCGGACCGGCCAGAACCAGCACGCCGTATTTCTGCGTGATCGGCTGCAGCACAACCGAACCATCGGTGGGCGCAAGGCGGCGCAGCACGTCATGGTCATGGGCTTCGAGACCACCGGCCGAAACCATGTAGAAGCGGCCCGGCGCCCATTCATAGACCGTGAATTCCGCTTTCACGCCGCCATTCGGCGTCAGGAGATGGGTAAGCGCGATACGGCCGCGCTTCTTCGGGATGGCATTGGCGAGAATGCTGTCCAGCCATGCCCGCGCACCGGGGCCGGAAACCTCCATCTTGGCGAAGGCCGACATATCGAGCACGCCGACATTCTGATGCACGTTCTTCACTTCGTTGCCGACATGCTCGAAGTAGTTCGAGCGGCGGAACGACCACTTCTCAACGATACGGCCATCATCCAGAGCCGGTGCATGGTTATGACTGGTGATGACATCGGCGCCAACGCCGAGGTCTTCCTCACGCAGCGCGTAACCTTCGGGCGCATACCAGTTGGCGCGCTCCCAGCCATAGACGGAGCCGAACACGCCGCCGAGCTTCTTCAGACGGTCGTAAACCGGCGTCGTCTTCAGCGGACGGGCGGCAGAGCGCTCTTCATCCGGGTAATGCATGGTGAAGACGTTGGCATAGGCTTCCTCGTTCTTGGCGATGAGGTAACCTTCCGTTGCGTAAGGGCCGAAGCGGCGCGGATCGACGCCCATCAGGTCGAGCGTCGGCTCGCCATCGACGATCCATTCGGCCAGCTGCCAGCCTGCACCACCAGCGGCGGTGATGCCGAAGGAGTGGCCTTCGTTCAGCCAGAAATTCTTCAGGCCCGGCGCAGGACCGACGATTGGATTGCCATCAGGCGTATAGGCAATCGCGCCGTTATAGACCTTCTTGATGCCGACTTCGCCGAAGGCCGGAACGCGCACCATGGCGGTTTCGATATGCGGCATCAGTCGATCGAGTTCTTCCTGGAACAGCTCATATTCGCTGTCATCGGATGGACCGTCGACATAACAGACCGGCGCGCCAACTTCATAAGGACCGAGGATCAGCCCGCCCGCTTCTTCACGCATGTACCAGGCCGAGTCGGATTCGCGCAGCACGCCCATTTCCGGCAGGCCCTGGCGGCGGCGTTCCTGAATGGCCGGATGCGGCTCGGTGACGATATATTGATGCTCGACCGGAATGACCGGAATGTTGATGCCGACCATCTCGCCGGTCTTGCGGGCAAAGGAGCCCGTGCAGGAGATGATGTGTTCGGCGATGATCTCGCCCTTGTCCGTCGTCACCTTCCAGTGACCGTCTTCAAGCTGCTCGATGGCGGTGACTGTCGTGTTGCGATAGATGGTGGCACCGCGATCGCGCGCGCCCTTGGCGAGCGCCTGCGTCAGATCGGCAGGCTGGATATAACCGTCATCGGGATGCTGGATGGCGCCGAGCAGGCCGTCCGTCTCGCAGAGCGGCCAGATTTCCTTCACCTGCTCCGGCGTCAGCATGTTGACGCGCACGCCGATGGTCTCGGCGATACCGGCATAATACATATATTCGTCCCAGCGATCCTTGGTGCGGGCGAGACGGATATTCGAGACCTTGGAGAAGCCGACATTCATGCCGGTCTCTTCCTGAAGCTCCTCATAGAACTTCACGGAATATTTGTGAATCTGGCCAACCGAATAGCTCATGTTGAACAGCGGCAGAAGCCCGGCCGCATGCCAGGTGGAACCCGAAGTCAGCTCCTTGCGCTCGATGAGCACGCTGTCGCTCCAGCCCTTCTTGGCAAGATGATAAAGCGTCGAAACGCCAACGACGCCGCCACCGATCACCACCGCCCGTGCATGTGTCTTCATTTACAGAACCCCTGAAAAGCGCCGGCCTTGCCTTATTCCGCCGACATTGGATGGGAGGAATATGAAGCGCTTGCGGGTTGTTCAGCCGCCTGATTGCGACATGGCCATAGGGTGCTGCGACAGGGAAGAAAATGCGGAGCCTGCCGGATGAATGCAGGACAGCTTCGCCGCTCGTTTCTTCTCCCCGGCGAGGCGAAAGCGACAAGCGGCGAGTCCCTGGCCGGGAACTCGACGTCCACAAGCAACAGCGATCTACGCTTTCGCGCCGGGTTTCTCCTTCGGCTCAGTCGGCTTGTCGCTCTTCGATGCCTCTTTCTCCGGCGCTGCGGCACCCGTATGGGCCACCACCGCCTTGTCGCCCTCCTCCGAAAGCAGCGCCGCCAGCATCTGCGGGTTCGCGTCGCCTTCCACGTGGATATTGAGGTTGCGCTGCGGGAACGGGATGTCGATCCCCTCCTCCCGGAAGCGCTGGAGGATTGCGATACGCAGCGCGTTTTTCACGCCGAGACCGTTCGAGAGATCGGCAAGGTGGAAACGCAGTTCGAAATCCAGCGAAAAATCGCCGAAGCGCAGGAACTCCACATGCGGCTCGGGATTGCGCAGGACCGGCGGCTGGGCGCGCACGAGTTCCAGCAGAATATCCATCACCTTCTGCGGATCGGAATCGTAAGAGACGGAAACGGGAATTTCCGCGCGCATGATGCGGTTGCGGTGTGTCCAGTTGCCGACCGAGGAATTGATGAACTCCGAATTCGGCACGATGATCGACTGGCCGCGGAAGGTTTCGATTTCGGTGGCGCGCACGGAAAGCCGCTTGACGGTGCCTTCCGTTGTGCCCGTTACCACCCAGTCTCCTACCTTGAAGGGGCGTTCGACCAGCAGGATGAGGCCGGAGACGAAGTTGGAGACGATGTTCTGCAGGCCGAAACCGATACCGACCGAAAGGGCCGACGCCACCAGCGCCAGGCTGGAGAGGTTGAGACCGGCCGAAGATACGCCGAAGATGGCCGCCACCGCGATACCGAGATAACCGATACCGGTCTTGACCGAGTTGCGCACCCCAGCATCCACCTGGCCGCGCGCCATGACGTTATTGTCCAGCCACTTCTGGAACCAGCGGGTGATGATGTAACCAATGGCGAAGACGAGGACGCCGCCGAAGAGGCCGATCAGCGAAATGGAGGCATTGCCGACGGTGATGCCGGTCAACAGGCGATAGGCCCAGCTTTCGATATCGCCCGGCTGGAAGCCCCAGGAAAACAGGATGAGCGGCACGCCGAAGGCAAGCGCGACGGCATAAATGCCAAGCCCCGCGGCAAGACCGGCCTGATCGAGCGCCACCACGCCGAGACCGAAACGCCGCGCGAGATAACGTCCGGCAAGCGATTCCGCAAAGGCGCCCTGTCGCGAAATCGCCTTGCCGGAGAGAATGCCGATATACATCGTCGCCAGCACCGCGCCGGTGGCGACGATCTGGGTGGCAAGGAAGCGCGCAAGCCCGACATAACCCGTCAGGCAGGCGCCGATGAGAATGAGGCCGCCCACCCGCAGCAGGATGACCAGCCAGCGCGGCAGGCGCTGATTGCCGGTGTCATAATCCTGCCCCTCGCCGATCACCGGCCGAAGGAACGATACGGTCAGCAGGATAAGGCCAATGATGATCGAGGCGAGGAAACTCTTGGCAACCGTGACGATCAGCGGCGAATAAAGCGTCTCGCTGATCGTGCCGAACAGGTAATCGAGCCCGTTGACGAGCGCCATCAGCAGCACCGCCGAGGACAGCGTGTGCGCGCCCTTGTTGGACACCTTCAGAAGGCGCCATTCCGCCTGCGTCGGCGCAAAGATCGCATAGCTCAGCCGCGAGACGAAATAAACGAAACCGGTGACCGCCATCGCCCCGAACAGGATCGGCGCGATGTCCGACCGCAGCACGTTGAAATTATCGAGGAAGAAGGCGGAAGTGACGAGAAACAGGAACAGTGACAGCGACTGCACCATGGTGGACCAGAAGGCCACCGAAAGCCGTCTAAGATAGGAAGGCTCGCCCGTAAAGGCCCGCCGGTCCATGCGGCTGCCGAAAAAGCGGTAACCGCCCACGAGAAACAGCAGGGCAGCCATGATCGACAGCGTCACCGCCCCGAACATCGGCAGGCGCTTGTAATTCCAGACGAAGCTCGCCCAGCTGCTGAAAGCGTTGTTGAGGTTGGTCAATTCGGTCAGAAAGGCGGAGGAGGCATCGCCCAGTGTCTGCGCCGAAACTTCGGTGCGCTTGAACAGCGTGGCGGCGAAAAGCGCCCGGCGAACGGCGGTGATGTTATTGGAAATCTGCGCGGCATTGGTGGCCGTGCTCTCCACCTCGCCGGCAATCGCATTCACCTCGGCCCGTTCCGCCGTCAGCCGGTTTCGCTCCTCCGTCACCATGCTCGCCTCCGGCGGCTGGTCGTCCGCAGGCGCCGCACCCAGCGCATCCAGCCGGGTCTTGATCTGGTCGAGGCGGGTGCGCAGCTTGGTGTTGGCGGCGGCGGCATCGGCGGCAATGGTGTCGGCGCGGCCCTTTAGGTCCACAAGCTGCACATCGTCGCTGCCGCCCGCTTCCACCTGTTTGGCAATCGCCGCGACATCGGCCTTCCATTTCTCCAGTTCCGCCCTCGCCTGTTCGACGGTCGAGGCCTGGATCGCCACCGGGGCGGGCGATGTTGTTTCCCCCTGCGCCGCAGCCGGCAATGCCGACAAGAGACCGCCGGCCAGAAAAAGCGCCATGGCCATTATCACCGCCATGGCGCTCCTTTGCCGCCGATCCCGCACCAGGCCGTCGAACATCCTTCTGCCGTCCATCAATCCGCCGAACATCAACCGCACATCCATGCCTTTCGTCTCTTTGCGCCGCATCAGGCTTTTTAGCGCCTGCCGCGCGGAAAACCACCCGCATAAAGCGAGGTTTTCAGGAGTTTGCCTTGCTTTTCACCACGAGAATCATCACCTTTGATGATGCAGCAATATGGGAGGAAATCATGGAATCTGCTGGCATTGGCTGGATCGCAGCCATCATCATCGGTGGTGTCGCCGGGTGGCTCGCCGAACAATTCATGAAAAGCAATATGGGTGTTTTCATGAACATCCTTCTTGGAATCGTCGGCGCGATCGTCGCCAACGCCATCCTTTCGGTATTTGGAATCGTTCTGCAAGGTTGGCTCGGTTATCTCATCGCCGGCTTCATCGGCGCCAGCATCCTCATTCTTATCGGCCGGGCTTTCAGGCGCGGATGAATAAAAGGAAAAATCCGTAAAACCCCGGATTTCCAGACTTTTCCAGCGCGACTGAAATTTTTTCGTCACAAAAATCGAAGAAATTTCATTTCCGCGCTGGACAAGCCCAAACTTCCCCTTTATACGCCCCCTCACACCGCCACACGGTGCCGGTCGGGTGATTAGCTCAGTTGGTAGAGCAGCTGACTCTTAATCAGCGGGTCGTAGGTTCGAGCCCTACATCACCCACCAAATTCCTCCTGAAATGACAAGACGTTGCGATGCTAACTTAAAGCATCGCATAAACGCACCGGGCTTTCGCCAAGGCCTCCGCTTTCGACAATGTTTCGATAGTGGTTGCGCATAGAGCCGCCCTCGTCACCTGCAACGCGCGGCTGCGCCAACGGTCGGGCTGGTGCCAAACGCGCCTATAATTCCGTTTCCGGCACCTTAAGATCTGCCCCGACAAAACGCGGCGCCAGCGGCCGCCCCGCGATGCGGCTTCCAAATTGCTCGGTGAAAGGCACAGGTGCCGCCCGTTTGACCGCCTCGATGGCGGAATCGATGAAGGCCTTGCGCCTCGGGCTGTCTTCCTGTGGGCGCGCGGCGGTGACCACCACCTTGCCCCTTATCTGTCCGTCCTTGTGCAGAATGAACTGCAATGTCACGACCAGCCCCGCCGTGTCTTCCGGCGGCACCCAGCAGGCGTAGATCGCATCGAACATTTCATTGATATTGCCGGCCGGTGTCGGGTCGTTGCAGACCCGTGACTGGCCTGAGGCCTGCGTCGAAAAACCGGCGGACAACAGGACCAGCGCCACGAGGCCTGACAGCCTGAACGCGCTGGCGAATGGAAACCAATGCGGGATCAAATCAATACCCTCTACCGAAGCTCGATCTGCCTGCTTGGCCAGACCTGCCGTCACCGTTTCTTGAAATCAATTTCGTCAATAAGAATTCAGCGGAGCATTGCGTAGTTTCCCCGCTCTTAGTTTCATGATCACAGCAAGCCCAAATATATCGATAAAAAACTAAAAACAAAACAATTTTAAATTAAAACAAAATGAAAATTGAAATAAACTACTAGAATTCACACCAAAATCATCAATAAAATCCGAATTTAGAAACGTAAAATACAGAGATATACAAATAAACGATACCATAAACACGGAAACATACACTACCATCCACTCTCCACGCGAAGTGAAGCGCCAGCCTGGACATATACATCCCCGGCCCGCGCAATCACGACCCTTTCCGTAAGAGCACGGGGCTCAACTGCAGCAACCGGCTTTCCGTGTGGCCGCCGAAAAGATGATTATTGGCGTTGCGGCATCGCCCGTTCCCCAAAGCTGTCTCAATCGTCATTATGATCGGGACCATGAGATTGCTCATCAACATATTGCTTTTCATTCTCGGCGCGGTCGGGAGCGGGATATGTGCGTTTTTATTATCGGCAGCGCTTGCCGATTCCGGATTTCTCGGCTCCTGTTTTGAAGGAAATTGCGCTTATGCGGCGCTTTTCATGGTGCTGCCCGTCACATGGTTCGTGCTTTTTGCGCTTTATGTGATGGCGCTGCTGATCTGGCGGCGAAAGCCTTTCCGGAACGGAAGGCTCTGAAAACGGAGGTGGCGACGTCATCGCCGCCGCGCACGCGTTGACAGCGATCAAGACTTGCCGCTAACGTCCGCCTGCTGGGGGATTCGCTGCCAGTGATATGCGGGCCTCATGAGCAACCCGATATCACCGGCCTCTGAATGTGCATGTTCCGATTTGCGTCTCGCGTATGTGGACATGACGGAAAACAGGGAGACCAAAGGATGCGGGCCGCAATCAATTCCCCGTCGCTTTCGATCGACACCATGGACTATCAGGCCGAGTGCCAGTTTGCGCTGGAACCTTCCATTCACGGGCTGATCGAAAAAGCCGAACATGCCGGCTGGAACCGCCAGCAGGCCGCCCTTGCCATCGTCGCGCTCGCCAGCGAGCATCTCACCGATCTATTGTCCGCCGGCGGCGTTCCCGCGCCGGATCAACGCCCCCTCTCCTGATACCCTCCTCAAGCCGGTGGATCAGCGCCGGCGTCATCGAAACAACATCGTAAAAATCAACACAGCAGGTCCGGAGTGTCCCTGTCGACACTGCCGGAACAGGTTCGTGCTGTGAAGGCCGACGTGTGGGCAAAGTCGATCCCGCACGGCACCCGGACGCAGCCCGTCGCGCCGCCTTCATCGCGCCGGGCGCCAAACCGCCTGCCGGCAACCCTGCCATAGTGTTGACACAAGCCACTAATAATGAGAACATAAAGTGAACATTATGGAGGTCAGCGATGAACACAGCAGACGCAGCCATAGAAAATGCCCTTTCCGTTGTCGCCCGCTCCCGCGATATGCGCGAACGCGCGCTCGAGCGGCGGCGCGAGCTGCAACGGAGAACGGAAGTCATCATCACCCGGCCGCTTTACGTGCTCAAAAAGAACGAGGAGCCGAAACAGCTGTCGCTGAAACTCGACAGCTAGGGCACGCCCGGTTTAAACGGAATGGGTGGACGTGCTCTACCTCTTTGTTTTTACGCACTTTCCGGACGTAAAACCGCTTCGCACTTTTACTGGAAATGCTCTACTCGCCGATGCAAAGAACCGGCAAGCGTGGCGCTGTGAAAGCGAAGGCTGCCCCACGTTCCCCCTGAAAGCAAAATCCCGTGCGGATCACCTCACACACGGGATTTTTAGAATGAAGAGGTTGTGGTGCCTGTTTATTGCATGCGTTGCATTGCGGCTTCTGGTTCACCGGTCGTCGCAACCGCTGCCGGAAGGCGGTCGGTCTTTTTCAGGATGACGACTGGCTTTTCCACCGGATCTGTCGGCGGAACGATGCTTGCGGTTTTGAATTCACGGTCTACGGCAGGAACGGAAGCGTTGATCTGTTGATGACCTGCGCATTCCGCAAGCGCTGCACTGGCGGAAAAACCAAAGACAGCGGCGATAATGAGAACTGATTTCATGTCATTCTCCCTTCGCTCTTGTGGCGATCTCCAGTCTAGGTGGAGACGGGCCGGATTGAAAATCACACTTTAGAGACATCTAAAGCTCATGATCATTTCGGCAGTCGTCGTCATCGATGTGCGTGGCAGGCAACAGGCAAATGCCGTCGCCCTTATTTCTTCCGCACATCCAGCGGATTTCGGCAAAGCGGTCTGCGAAATATCATCGCCACATAACTTCCCTTAAGAGAAATGAGGCTTGGCGTGTAAGTCGAAACCTTCGCCGTGTTGGCGGCCTTTATCGTTCTCCCCTCAGAGGAATTCTGCTGCATGGCACGCCTCCTTCCATGAGCGATAACGAAAATGCGCCGGTCTTGTTCCGCGCTCACGCGAAACAACGGTCAAGCAAGATGAAGATAAGGTGCTGCCGCGTGTTTCTTCTCCCCGCCGGTGAGAAGAAACACGCGGCGACCTTCCAGCCATATCCGAGGCCCCAAATGCGCAGTGCTTGAAAATTCCGCCCAAAACCTCTATATGCCTCAGCGCGAGGACGACCTCGGCCACAGTGGCGACAGCATGCGGGACGGCCCGGTCACATACCGGAGAATGAAATGCGCTCCCTGCAAGATCGTATCCGCCACGCCCTCAGCTTCGAAATCATCGGCCTTCTACTCGTCATTCCCTTGGGCGCGCTGCTTTTTGGCATGCCTATGGAAGATATCGGCATTGTCGGCATCGTCAGCGCCACGCTGGCGACGGTCTGGAACTACATCTACAATCTCGGTTTCGACCACGCCATGCAGCGGCTGAAAGGCACGACGCTGAAGACGCCCGCCCTTCGGGTCGCTCATGCCGTGCTGTTCGAACTCGGTCTGCTGATCGTGCTGATGCCCTTCATCGCCTGGTATCTGAATATCAGCCTTGCCCACGCGCTGGTGATGGATATCTCGTTTGCGCTGTTTTACGTGGTCTATGCTTTTGTCTTCAACTGGAGCTACGACCGGGTTTTCCCGCTGCCGGAATGGAAGTCGCAGCAGGACGCCGCCTGACCGGCACGGAAAGGAACAGCGCCTCAGCGCAGCGACGCCTTGAAGAAGCTGACCACCTCGGCGTTTAAGCTGCGGTGAAACCCCGCCCGGTCGAAACCCGCCGCATCGCTGCAAATCTGGGGCACGGCCTTTTCCATCTCGGCGGGGCAAGGGGCGATAAAGGAAAAGTGCCCCGCCCCTTTTACCATCCGATAGTCCGGTTTCACCGGCAGATCGTCGCGCAGCCTTGCAACATCCTGCGGTGCGACACCATCGCCGCCGCGTTCCGAACTCCAGAGCTGGACGGGGATCGTGATATTCTTCAGGTCGCCCGCGCCGGGAAATGCATTCAACGGGTCGGCGGTAACCACAGCCTTTATCCGCGCATCCTGACCGCCATGCTGCGGCAATGTCGTCCTCTGCCGCATCTGCGTGCAAATCGGCGCCTGCGGGTCGGGACAGGGCAGCCCGGCATTGGCAAAATCAGGCGTGCCGCCAGCAAGCACCAGCGCGGTATAACCGCCGCGCGAAAATCCGAAGACGCCGATCCGCCCGGCATCGATGGAACCGGCGTCGCTAAAACCTTCAAGCAGATGATCGAGCAACCGGGCAATATCCGCCGGACGCCCCGTCAGCGCGGAAAGCTCGCCCGCCTTCTTCATTTCAAGCGCATTGTCTCCGGGGTGATTGATAGCCGCAACAATGAAGCCGGCATCCGCCAGCGCCGCCGCCGTGTCCCGATGGCTGAAATAGGTGCCGCCAAAGCCATGGGAGATGACGACGAGCGGATACTTCCCTTTAGGAACAGGGCAATCGCGCACGGCGGGCAAAATAAAGGGGCCGATCCTCACCTCTTCCGGCGCGGCCGCGCAGGGCGACCATACCGCAGCCTTCATGGCGGCTTTGCCGTTCGCGGCTGGAACGTCGATCAGCCGAAGACCGGCCGCCGTGGCGGCGCCCGTTCCAGACAGGGCGGAAAACATAAGGCAAAGCAGCAGAAATCGCATCGCCAACTCACGGATCGGGACCATTATGCACAGGCCGATCGGTGACCGGCGCTACGCGAACATAAAGCGGTTTCCTGTGGCGGCCATAACGCCGAGCGCTTAAAGGGATTTCAGCGTCCAGGCTACGATGTCGCGCGTGGCGGCGGCAAAGGCCTGATCCAGCGCCTTCACGAAGTTGGCGTTGCCGGAACCGCTGACGCGGGCGCTGGCGCGGAACACTTCCTGCGCCTTCACCGTGCCGTTGCGGTCGTTCAGGAGCTTCACCGATATTTCGATATTGGCGATATTCTTCGCCGTATCGATTTCGAAGGCGCGGATATCGGTCACGACCTGATAGTCGATTGCCAGCCCCTGCCCCGGCCGGCCGACGCCGCCGAGCTTGCCGGTATCCTCGAAGGCTTCCACCAGCTTGGACTGTACCATGCGCGGCAGGCGGTCGCTCCATTGCGAATTGCCGAGATATTGCACCTCCGAGCCGGAAAGGCGCACCACGATGTTTTCGCTGTCGAGCGCCTTCAGGGCGGTCGGATCGGCAATCAGCAATTGCCGGCTTTTCAGCGAAGGCCCCTGGGTAACCGCCGCCGAAGAGACGGAAAGATCGAAAGTATCGTTCTTCGGCGCACCCGCGCAGCCGGCCATCAAGGCGGCAAACAGCGGAGCCAGAATGAGGGCGCGTCGCTGACGGCCGTTCATCGATCGTGTCATTGGCCCATACCCCTCTTAGCGCCTTGTTCTGCCATCATATTGTTTCACGGTTTCGCCGCCGAAAATCAACCGCTGCGGATCGCGGTCGATATTGGTGATGGCATTGTTGAGATTGTCGACCGTAACCCGCGTGCTGCCGATCAGCGCCTGGAAATCCTTCAGGCCCGAGCTGGAGAAACGCGTCAGATTGTCGGCAATCGGCCCGATGCGGGCATTGAGATTGTCCGCCACCGCCTTGAAGGAGGTGAGCGTTTCACGCGCCTTGGCAAACAGCGAATTGGCATCATCGGTGCCGAGCATGCCGTCCACCTTGGCAAGAATGCCGTCGACGCGGCTGGAGGCGAGGTTCAGCTTGCGGCCCATTTCGGTAAAGTCGGAAACCGCCTGGTCGATATCGGCACGGCGGGCGCCGACATCGTCAGCGATCCGTTTGAAGTTCGCCACGGCATCGCGCGCATCGGCGGTCGCAGAGGAAACGTCATCAACCACGGTGCCCACCTTGGCCGGATCGACGGAGGCGAGAAGCTCATCCGCGCGCTTCACCACGGTCTGCACCTCGGTGCTCGCCGCTTCGAAATTGCGCGCCGTGCTCTGTACCGTCTCCATGATGCCCTGAATATCGCTGGAAGCGGAAGCGACATCCTTCGTCACCTTGTCGACATTCGACAGGATGGAATCGATCTTGCCGGCATCCACCGCCTTAACCAGATCCTCGATGGCCGTCAGCGTACCGCCGAGACGCACCGAGACCGACTGCACCGTTGTGGAAAGCGAGCTGAGGCTGGCGATGAAATTCTTGATGCCGTCGGAATTGGCCGCCAGCGCATCGGAGAATTTCTCGGCATTGCGCACCGTCTGCGTCAGCGGGCCGCGCGCATCCTGCACGAAGCCCTGCAATTCGCCGATCGCGCCATCGGCGCGTTTCAAAATCTTGTCGGCCGTGGCGAGCAGGTTGGTGACGCTGGAAAGATCGGCCGTCAGTTCCGCCGGAACGCCGCTTTCGACAGCTTTCTGCAGAATGCGCTCGCCATCCTTGTTGCCGCCGGAAAGCTCGATATAGGCGGCACCCGTCAGGCCCTGAATTTCAAGCACGGCGCGTGTGGACGGGAAAACCGGGGCATCGGCCTGCACTTCGGTAAAGGCGATGGAATAGGCCGGATCGTCGCGGTCGATCGCAAGCCCGCGCACCGTGCCGACCGGAATACCGTTGAAGCGCACGGGAGACCCGACGGAAAGACCGTTCGCCGAACCGGGAATACGCACGACAAGCTGCGCCGTCGGGCCACCTCGGCCAAACTCGGCCATCCAGTAAACGAAGCCGAATGCGGCGGCGATCACGATCAGCGTGAAAATTCCGACTATGGTGTAGTTCGCCTTGGTTTCCATGCTTCTTGTTACTCCACCGGATTTTCGTGTTTGCCGTCCGGAAGAACGACAGAGCGGGCCCGTTTGCCGCGGAAATAGGACTGCACCCACGGATCGTCGCAGGCGAACATGTCCTGCAATGTCCCTTCTACCAGCACTTTCTTCTGGCCCAGCACCGCAATGCGGTCACAGACGGAGAACAGGCTGTCGAGGTCGTGCGTCACCATATAGACGGTCAGGCCGAGCGAATCGCGCAAGCGCGCAATCAGCATATCAAATTCCGCCGCCCCGATGGGATCGAGGCCGGAAGTCGGCTCATCGAGGAAGACGAGGTCGGGATCGAGGGACAGCGCCCGGGCAAGGGCCGCACGCTTGATCATGCCGCCGGAAAGCTCGGAAGGATACTTGTCGCCCGCATCGGGCTTCAGCCCCACCATCTCGATCTTCAGATAGGCAAGCTCGTCCATCAGCTTCTTCGGCAGGTCGAGATATTCCCGCATCGGCAGCTGGATGTTTTCCTTCACCGTCAGGCCGGAAAACAGTGCGCCCTGCTGGAACAGCACGCCAAGCCGCTGGTCGAGCATCATACGGTCGTCTTCGCTCGCCTTGTCGTAATCGGTGCCGAGAATGCGGATCGCACCCGCCTGCCGTGGCAGCAGCCGCAAGATCGCACGCATCAACACGGATTTGCCAGCGCCGGAGGGGCCGATGAAGCCGAGAATTTCACCGCGATAGACATCGAGGTCGAGATTTTCGAGCACGTTGCGGCCGTTGAAGCCGACGGTCACACCCTCGACGGAAAGCACCACCTCGCGGCCGTCTTTCCCGGTTCTTGTCTCATGCGGTTTCTGGTCCAGTTTCTCCAACGCGCCCTCCTTAAAAATCGATGGCTGCGTAGAAGATGGCGAAAAGACCATCGACCAGAATAACGACGAAGATCGACTTCACCACCGAGGAGGTGACGTGCTGACCAAGCGATTCGGCCGAACCGCCCACCTTCATGCCCTCAACGGCCGCGACGATGCCGATGATGAGCGCCATGAACGGCGCCTTGATCATGCCGGCGGCAATGGTCGATTCCTCCACGGCACCATGCAGGCGCGACAGGAACACCTCGAAGGTTATGCCGGAATAGGCAAAGGCCACGATGGCCGCACCGAAAAGCGCTGCGAAATTGGCGAGAATGGTCAAAAGCGGCAGCGCGATGGTGAGCGCCACCAGCCGCGGAAACACCAGCACGCCGACGGGGTTGAGGCCGATCACCTTCAGCGCGTCGATTTCCTCGCGCATCTTCATCGAGCCGATTTCCGCCGTAATCGCGCTGCCGGAGCGGCCGGCGATCATGATCGCGGTCAGAAGCACACCGATTTCACGCAATTGCAGAATGCCGACGAGATCGACAACGAAGACTTCCGCACCGAAATAACGCAGCTGAAACGCACCCTGCTGGGCGATGATCGCACCAATCAGGAACGACATCAGCATGATGATTGGCACGGCGCGCACGCCCATATGGTCGATCTGGTTGACGATCGCCGCCGGCGAGACGCCGCGCCCGCGCCCGAGCTTCATCTGCGCGCCGCGCACGGCCGAGCCGAGAATATACATGCCCGCCAGGAAATCCGCGCCGTTCTGGACGACGGCCTGGCCAATCGGTGCAAAGATGCGCTCGGCGAGCCCCACCTTCTTCGGCGCCTCGCCCTCCATCTCCACCTTTTCAGGCAATTGGGAAATGACCTCTTCAATCTGGTCATTGCCCGTCACGGTGACGGTGGCCCCCTTCGCCTCAAGATCGCGGCGCAGACGCTGGATGATCCAGGCGCCGGTGGTGTCGATCGCCTCGATGGACGAGAGATCGATTTCCGCAGCGCTGGAAGATGCGTCTTTCTCGATCTTGTCGAGAATGGGAAAAATGCCGGAGAGATTGCTATTGCGCCAGGAACCGCTCAGCACAAAACGCGACGCGCCGCCGGAGACGGTATCGTCTGCGGAAATTGCGGCCGGGTTCGCCTGTTGCCGTGTGTCCTGTTCTTGCATAATGCTCCGAGCGAGTGCAGCCGTCACGAGATTCTTAATGGTTTCATAACGGTTTGGCCTCCGGCAGGCCACAGTGACGGCCGACAATTCGTGATAAATTTGGCGTCATGTGTCTTTTGCCGCCCAATCGGAAGTGAAAAAACATGCCCCGTTACCTTCAAGCCACAACTGAACGTTTCCCCGTTGCCGGCAGCTTCACCATTTCACGCGGCACCCGCACGCATGCGGATGTCGTAACGTGCACCATCCGGGATGGTTCCTTTACCGGTAAAGGTGAATGTGTGCCCTACCCGCGTTATGGCGAAAGCATTGAGGGCGTCATCGCCGATATAAAGGCGGTTGCCGAGCAGATCTCCGGCAGCCTGACACGGCACGAATTGCAGCAGGCGATGAAACCAGGCGCTGCGCGCAATGCGGTCGATTGCGCGCTGTGGGACCTCGAAGCAAAAATGAGCGGCAAGAGCGCCGCCGAGCAGGTTCTGGGACAGGCGGCAAAGCCGCTCGTCACTGCCTATACGATCTCGCTTGCCGATCCAGAAACCATGGCCGCAAAGACGGCTGAAAATGCCGGACGACCGCTGCTGAAGATCAAGACCGGCACCGCCGACGATGAAGCCCGCCTGCGCGCCGTTCGTGCCGCCGCGCCCGAGGCGCGCATCATCATCGATGCCAATGAAGGCTGGAATGACGAGAATATCGAATATTATCTGCGGCTTGCGGCGGAATTGAAGATATCGCTGATCGAACAGCCGCTTCCCGCCGGCAAGGACGCGATTCTCGCCCGCATCGACCATCCGGTGCTGATCTGCGCCGACGAAAGCGTACATTCCACCAAGGACCTCGCCGCCCTGCGCGATCGTTACGATGCCATCAACATCAAGCTCGACAAGACCGGCGGCCTGACGGAAGCGCTTGTCATGAAGGCGGAGGCCGAACGGCTCGGCTTCACCATCATGGTCGGCTGCATGCTCGGCACCTCGCTCGGCATGGCGCCCGCCGTGCTCGTCGCGCAGGGCACGGCCTTTGCCGATCTCGACGGGCCGTTGCTTTTGGCTGAGGACCGGGAGCCTGGGCTGGTTTATGAGGGGTCCCTGGTCTATCCGGCACGGCCGGAGTTGTGGGGGTAAGAACCGTCGTTCGAGTTTCGTGTGAAAGCACTACGCCGAACATCGCAATAATCTTTGCAATATCACGTAAACTGTATGGCCAACCTTGCCTCACACTCGACGTCATCCTCGGGCTTGTCCCAAGGATCTATCCACGTCGCGCGAAATCAATCGGTTGCAGATCCTTGGGACAAGCCCAAGGATGACGACAGAGAGCTGAACCATGCCGCCCTTAGGGATCGCCCTGCCTGTTGAACCACCCCCAATCAGGCCGCATGTTTCCCGATCAGCCCCGGAATATTCACCGGCTCCATCTCGTCCGATGTCTGCTCGGCAACCACTTCGCTCGTCTGCATCCAGGTGATCAGCTCGAACGTGCCATCGGCGTTTTCGGCAATCGCCGTGCAGCTTTCCACCCAGTCGCCGGTGTTGATGTAGCGGATGCCATCCATGTCTTCCATGACGGCGTGGTGAATATGGCCACAGATCACGCCATCGACATTGTTGCGCCGGGCCTCATCCGCCACCACGCGCTGGAATTCGCCGATGAAGTTGACGGCGTGTTTGACCTGCAGCTTGGCCCAGGCCGAAAACGACCAGTAAGGCAGACCTATGCGGCGGCGCACGGCGGCGATGGCGATGTTGATGGCGATCGCCGCGTCATAGGCCCAGTCGCCGAGATAGGCGAGCAGGCGGGCATTGCGCACAACCACGTCGAACTCGTCGCCATGGATGACTAGATATTTCTTGCCGTCGGCCGCCTCGTGGATCATGCGCTCGGCCACTTCGATGCCGCCAAAATGCATGCCAGGAAATTCCCGCAGGAATTCGTCGTGGTTTCCGGGAATGTAGACGATGCGCGTTCCCTTGCGGGCCTTGCGCAGCAGCTTCTGCACCACGTCGTTGCAGCCCTGCGGCCAGTACCAGCTGCGGCGCAGACGCCAGCCGTCGACGATGTCGCCGACGAGAATGATCGTCTCGGCCTCGTGATATTTCAGGAAGTCGAGCAGATAATCCGTCTTGGCCGCCTTGGAGCCAAGATGGACATCCGAAATGAAAAGCGTTCTGAACTGTCTGGTTTCGATTTGACCGGCCACGGATTTCATCCCCCTGTTCGGTTGCGTCCCTGCGGCTTTCTTACCTCTCAGAACCAGACTCGTGTTTCAGCAACATGACAGACGCAGGTTTTTATAGGGAATATGACGAAAGCCTTCACGAAAACGCGAATAAGCCATGGCCGCATTTGCATAAGGTACGGTCAAATAACGGCTGTACCACGGGGAAGTTTGTTGTATTCAGGGGTCCGGAATTGAACCAGACATGACGGTGGAAGAATGACCTCTCACGATAAGAACAACACGCCCGCCAACACGGCAAAGGCCGACATCGAGGAACAGGCGCTCTTTTTCCACCGCTATCCGCGCCCCGGCAAGCTGGAAATCCAGGCCACCAAGCCGCTCGGCAACCAGCGCGATCTGGCGCTGGCCTACTCGCCGGGTGTTGCCGCCCCCTGCCTCGCCATCCATGAAAATCCGGAAACGGCGGCGGAATATACCGCCCGCGCCAACCTCGTCGCCGTCATTTCCAACGGCACGGCGGTGCTCGGCCTCGGCAATATCGGCCCGCTCGCTTCCAAGCCGGTGATGGAAGGCAAGGCCGTCCTTTTCAAGAAATTCGCCGGCATCGACGTTTTCGATATCGAAATCGATGCGCCCGGCATCAACGACATGGTCTCCACCATCGCAGCGCTGGAGCCCACCTTCGGCGGCATCAACCTTGAGGACATCAAGGCGCCGGAATGTTTCGAGGTGGAACGCCAGCTGCGCGAAAAGATGAATATCCCGGTCTTTCACGATGACCAGCACGGCACCGCGATCATCGTCGCCGCTGCAGTCACCAACGCGCTGGAACTCGCCGGCAAGTCTCTGTCCAGCGTCAAGATCGTCGCCTCGGGCGCCGGCGCGGCAGCCCTTGCCTGCCTCAACCTGCTCGTTTCCATGGGCGCGAAGAAAGAAAACATCTGGGTCCACGACATTGAAGGCCTCGTTTACGATGGCCGCAATACGCTGATGGACGAGTGGAAGGAAGTTTACGCCCAGAAGACCGACAAGCGCGTTCTCTCCGAAACCATCGACGGCGCGGATGTCTTCCTCGGCCTTTCCGCCGCCGGCGTGCTGAAGCCGGAACTGCTGGAGCGCATGGCGGAAAACCCGCTGATCCTGGCGCTTGCCAACCCCAACCCGGAAATCATGCCGGAAGCGGCGCGTGCAGCCCGTCCGGATGCGATGATCTGCACCGGCCGTTCGGATTTCCCGAACCAGGTGAACAACGTTCTCTGCTTCCCCTATATCTTCCGCGGCGCGCTGGATTGCGGCGCAACCACGATCAACGAGGAAATGAAGATGGCCGCCGTGCAGGCCATCGCCGAACTCGCGCGTGAGGAAGTTTCCGAAGTGGCCGCAAAGGCCTATAGCGGCGAAACGCCAGTCTTCGGCCCGAACTACCTCATCCCCTCGCCCTTCGATCCGCGCCTTATCCTGCGCATTGCGCCTGCCGTTGCCCGTGCTGCCGCCGCAAGCGGCGTCGCCGCCCGGCCGATCACCGATTTCGAAGCCTATCTCGACCAGCTGAACCGCTTCGTCTGGCGCTCCGGCTTCATCATGAAGCCTGTCTTCAACGCCGCCAAGGCCGCGGAAAAGAAGCGCATCATCTTTGCCGAAGGCGAAGACGAACGCGTGCTGCGCGCCGCCCAGGTGCTTCTGGAAGAAGGCACCGGCATCCCGATCCTCATCGGCCGCCCGCAGATCATCGAAACGCGCCTAAAGCGCTTCGGCCTGCGCATCCGCCCGCATACGGATTTCGCCGTCGTCAACCCGGAAGACGATCCGCGCTACCGCGAATACGTGGATGACTATTTTGCCCTCGTTGGCCGCGCCGGCATCAATCCGGAAGCGGCGCGTACCATCGTGCGCACCAACACGACCGTCATCGGCGCGCTGTCGGTGAAGCGCGGTGAAGCGGATGCGCTGATCTGCGGCCTCGAAGGCCGTTATGACCGCCACCTGCGCGACGTCAACCAGATCATCGGCAAGCAGGAAGGCGTGCGTTCCTTCGCCGGCCTCAGCCTGCTCATCACCCAGCAGGGCGCGCTGTTCCTCACCGATACCTTCGTCAACAACGACCCGACATCAGAGGAAGTGGCCGAGATGGCGATCCTCGCGGCCAAGGAAATCCGCCGCTTCGGCATCACGCCAAAGATCGCGCTCGCCAGCCATTCCAATTTCGGCTCGCGCGATTCCGAAAGCGCCCGCAAGATGCGCCGCGCCCTGAAGATCGTGCAGGAAGCCGCACCGGAACTGGAAGTGGATGGCGAAATGCAGGGCGGCTCGGCCCTTTCGGAAGCGCTGCGCAAGCGCGCCATGCCCAACAGCGTGCTGACAGGCGAAGCGAACCTTCTGGTCTTCCCGAACCTCGATGCCGCAAACATCACGCTCGGCGTCACCCGCACGCTGACGGAAGGCCTGCATGTCGGCCCCATCCTGCTCGGCACGGCCCTGCCCGCCCATATCCTGTCGCCCAGCGTCACCTCGCGCGGTGTCGTCAACATGGCGGCCTTTGCCGTGGTGCAGGCCTCGCACCCTTCGGTGTGATGAAGGCGTATTAACGCAGTTTTGAACATGCTGTTGCCGCATTGCGGCAACAGCTTATGTTATCTTCCTGAAACACGGATTTCCTGAAGCGTAACACCCCTGCCACCGGCCGGGGACATCGAACGGATCGCACAATTGACCCGGCGCAGCCGCATCATCGGCCTCCTGCTTCCCCTTGTTTTCATCACCCCGGCCGCCGCTTTCGCGGATCAGGTCTGCGATATGCTTTATCAACAGCTGCGCGAGCCGCCGCGTGTCATCGGCAACACGGCCGAGGTGCGGCGTTACGCCAATGCGCTCGCCCGCCAGAACATCGTCATCCGCAAGATCAGGAACGACATGCGCAGCTATGGCTGCTCATCAGGCAGCGTCATCGTTTATGGCAATCCCAATGCCGGCCTCTGCGCCGAGATCGGCGATGCGCTGGTGGATGCCGAGGCTGAACGTGACGCGATCATCCGCGATCGCGACGACGCCATGGCGGCAGCACGCAGTGACGACGTCGACGTGAGGCGCGAGCGCATTCTCGCCGCCCTCGATGCCAATGGCTGCACGACGATGCCGGAAACGGACACGCAACCGCCGCAGGCTCCCGACGTGACCCGTTATCCCGATGCCTTCAGGCAGGGCGGCGTTGAGCCGGGACAGGTAGGACTTTCGCCCTACCCCAACGCCTCCGCCGAGGGCGGGCTTCGTACCCTCTGCGTGAGAACCTGCGACGGATCGTTCTTCCCGATCGCCTCCAATGCCTCGCCGCTTGATTTCCGCGCCCAGGCCGAACAGTGCCAGAAAATGTGCCCGGGAACCGAGACGGAACTTTATTTCCATTCCATGACGGATCAGGAAACAGCAGACATGGTTTCCGCCGAGACCGGCAAACCCTACAAGGACCTGCCGACCGCCTTCGCCTATCGCAATGCCTCAACGAAAGCGCCCGGCTGCGCCTGCAACATGGCCGCCTATCACGAGCAGATGCAAAAGCAGGAACAGGCGTCCCGGCCGGAAGCCGAAAAGCCCTATTCCAGCATCACCACCATTCCATCACCCCAAGGTGACAAGGCTCCGAAGCCCGCCGAGCAGCAGGCCGCAAAGCCGCCGGAACAACCCGTTCCTGAGCGCGACTATGACCCGAACGATGCAAAAGTGCGTGTCATCGGCCCCAAATTCCTGCCGGACCAGACCGGCAAGATCGACCTGAAAAACCCGGCGCTGAAAGGCATCCAGCCGCAGCAGTGACTACGTCGTGAGCGAGCGCGCGAGGCGTATTTCTTCTCCCCGCCGGGGAGAAGTACGCGGCAGCGGGATGAGGGGGCAAGCTCTCCGCAAATCTCTACCGTTACCCCCTCATCCGACCCTTCGGGCCACCTTCTCCCCGGCGGGGAGAAGAATGCACGGCAATGTCCCGACCTATTCGTAGGCATCCGTGTCTACACCCCACCCCAGCGGTTCCGAAACACAAGCTCCTCCAGCGGTACACGCTGCCGCCAGCCCTTCACCGCCAGTTCCGGTTCGGTGTAAAGCGTATCGACGCGACCGAGGCACAGCCAGGCGACGATCTCGATATGATCAGGAATATCCAGAATGGCCCGGACATCGCTGTCATGGAAAATGCTGACCCAGCCGACGCCGACGCCTTCGGCCCGGGCCGCGAGCCAGAGGTTCTGAATGGCGCAGACGGTGGAATAGACATCCGTACGTGGATTATGGGTGCGGCCCAGCACCACCTTGCCCCCCCGTGTCGGATCGCAGGTGACGCAGATGCTGAGCGGCGCCTTGCGGATGCCTTCGAGCTTCAGGCTGCGATAAAGCGCCTGCTTTTCACCCGCAAACATCGCCGCCGCCTCTTCATTGGCGCGGCTGAAGGCCACCCATGCCGCCTGGCGCACGGCGCCGTCGGTGACGAGGGTGAAGTTCCACGGCTGCATGAAACCGACGGAGGGAGCGGCATGCGCCGCTTTCAGGAGGCGCTCGACGAGATCATCCGGCAGCGGGTCTGGCAGGAACTGGTCGCGCACATCACGCCGCGTCTCGATGGCGCGGTAGATCGCCTCGCGCTCGTCCGCGGAAAACGGGCGGGCGGGTGAAAGCGCGTGATCGAAGGGGTTGGTGTCGTGTGGCGTGGTGACGGGCGGTTCGGTCGGCATCGTTTATCCCTAACAATGCGGGCGGGCCGGTGCCGAAACCATGGAAGGTTTGCAGCGACGACTCGCTTTCCAGCAACCTGCCGCCGTCCGCGCGGTTCGGTCTATTTTGCCAGGCCGGTCTTCTGACTAGGCTTCATCCGCCCCTTTCGCCTTCCCGAATAACTTCAGTGGCATGTGAAAAAGGGCATCCGCCTCACAGCGTTGGGCACGTTCCGGTCTCTCACCGGATTCCCGATTCTCCCGCCGCAAAGGCGGGCACCTGACGGGTGAAGCTATGGGCAAAATAGCGTGCGAACGCAAGTGTCGTGCAGGCGGTGCGGCAATGTGGCCTGCCGCACCTTGCCTTCATCATTCCACCGGGAAATATCTGACATAAGCGAACTCATCCCCATCAGGTGACCAGTTGGGAGAGTTCATCGTGCCCTGCCCGCCAAACAGCTCGAAAAGCGTTTCGACATTGCCGCCATCCATATCCATCAACCGCACCCGCACGTCGAGATCGCGCGGATGGTCGAAAACGTCGCCATCATAGGAAATGAACACCACCTTGTCTCCTTTTGGTGACGGGTGCGGAAACCAGTCGCCATAGGGGCTGTCGGTGATACGCTCCACGGCTGAGCCATCCACCCGCACCCGCCAGATCTGCATTTGCCCCGTGCGGCTGGAATTGAAATAGATCCACATACCGTCAGGCGAATAGTCAGGACCGTCATTGCGGCCATCACCATGGGTAAGGCGTGTTTCAACGCCGCTGTCTATGTCCATGGAATAGATATCGAAAACCTGATCGCGAATACCGCAATAGGCAAAGCTTTTCCCGTTGGGGGACCAGCCATGCCAATAGGAGGGCAGGTTCTTCGTCATCAGCTGCGGCGCGCCGCCCGCCGAGGACAGAAGATAGATGGCGCTTTTGCCGAATTCCACCTTGTCTGAAATGGCGTAAAGCGAACCGTCGGGCGAAATGCCGTGATCGTTGTTGCACTGGATTGCGAAACCCGTATCGACCTTTTGTGGCGACGCGTCACCGGAAAGGGACAGGCTATAAAGCAGCCCATCGCTGTTCAACAGCAGATATTGTCCATCCGGCGACCAGTTCGGCGCTTCGAAAAGAGCGGGCGTCTGCCACACCACCCGCATCTGCCGGGTGCGGATGTTGAAGATTTCGATGGAGCTACGCATTCTGCCTCCCGGGCGTGTCCGTGTGTCGTTCAAAGCGCCCGGCAATGCAGACATTCCGTTTGCATCCACCATCGCCTCGATTATGATCCTAGGGCGGCAGGCACCGTCCTGCAAATTCAAACCGGAAAAAACGCCAGCGCTCCGGCACCGTCCGTGACCCTTGCCGTTTCTCCTAAAACCGAGGTTCCGCGATGAATACCATCGCCGATCACGGCATCCGCTTCGGCCGGATCGCCGCAATGCTTCCTGTCAAAAACATCGAAAAGGCCCATGATTTTTACGTTGGCGTGCTGGGCTTCGAAAAGACCTTCGAAAACGGCAACCCTGTCGGCTTCATGATTCTCAAACAGGGCAATGCCGAACTGCACCTGACATTGCAGCCCACCCACAAGGCAGCGCCTTTCAATGTGGCGCATATGATGGTGAGCGATGTCGATGCGCTGCATGCGCTCTGCGAGAGCCAGGGCTTGCGCATCATCAAGGGCCTGCAGGACAAGGATTACGGCCTGCGCGCCTTTGTGTTTGAGGACCCGGATGGCAACCGCATCGATGTGGGGCAGGTTATTTGAGATCAGCGAACGGCGCGGAGTTTTCTCCGCGCCGCTTGCTTAAACGCGAAGGCTTGTTGTGGAACGAGCGTATGCCCCGTGTTTCTTCTCCCCGCCGGGGAGAAGTCCGCGGCAGCGGGATGAGGGGGCAAGGGCAGTGAGTTACGGCAACGTTGCCCCCTCATCCGACCCTTCGGGCCACCTTCTCCCCGGCGGGGAGAAGAAACGAGCGGCAACGCCGGGCAAAACATCCGCTACCAGCGTCTTCCTTCAATCACCGATCCCGGAACCGGTTGGTGATCGGATAACGCCGATCCCTTCCAAAGTTCTTCTTGGTGATCTTCACGCCCGGAGCTGATTGGCGACGTTTGTATTCGGCGAGGTAAAGCAGATGCTCCACCCGGTGCACGGTCGCCACATCATGACCGCGCGCCAGAATTTCCTCGACCGACATTTCCTTCTCGACGAGGCATTCCAGAATATCGTCCAGCACCGGATAGGGCGGCAGCGAATCCTGGTCGGTCTGGTTGGGGCGCAATTCGGCAGACGGGGCCTTGGAAATGATATTGGCCGGGATCACCTCGCCGGAAGGGCCGAGTGCACCCGGCGGCACATGGGCGTTGCGCCAGCTGGAAATGGCATAGACCTGCATCTTGTAGAGGTCCTTGATGGGATTGAAACCTCCATTCATGTCACCATAAAGCGTGGCGTAACCCACCGACATTTCTGACTTGTTGCCCGTCGTCACCACCATTGAGCCGAACTTGTTAGAAACGGCCATCAAAATGGTGCCGCGCGTGCGGCTCTGCAGGTTTTCCTCGGTGATGCCCTCTTCCGTGCCCTCGAAGAGATCGGAAAGCGCCGAGAGGAATCCTTCCACCGGCTCGACGATCGGCACGATGTCGTAACGGCAGCCCAGCGCTTTCGCGCAATCGGCCGCATCCTTCAGCGATTCTTCCGAAGTATAACGATAAGGCAGCATGATGCAGCGCACCCGCTCCTCGCCCAGCGCATCGACGGCAAGGGCGGCACAGATCGCCGAATCGATGCCGCCGGAAAGGCCGAGAACCACGCTCTTGAAGCCGTTCTTGTTGACGTAATCGCGGAAGCCCAGCATGCAGGCGCGGTAATCCGCCTCCTCGCCTTCGGGAATCTTCGAGAATGGCCCGCTGTCGCAATGCCAGCCGTCCGCGGTACGTTTCCAGTCGGTGACGGCAAGCGTGGCCTCGAACTGGCTCATCTGGAAAGCGAGCGTCTTATCGGCATTGAAGCCGAAGCTCGCGCCGTCGAACACCAGCTCATCCTGCCCGCCCAGCTGGTTGGCGAAAACGAGAGGCAGGCCGCTTTCGATAACCTGCCGCAACGCCACTTGATGGCGCACATCCAGCTTGCCGCGATAATAGGGCGAACCGTTCGGCACCAGCAGGATTTCCGCCCCGCTTTCGGCGAGCGTCTCGCACACGCCCATGTCGTTCCAGATTTCCTCGCAGATCGGAATACCGATCCTGACCCCACGGAAATTATAGGGACCGGAAATCGATCCTTCGGCGAAAACGCGTTTTTCGTCGAATTCGCCGTAATTGGGCAGGTCGATCTTGTCACGCAGCGCGATGATCTTGCCGCCATCCAGAAGCGCCACGGAATTGTGCCGGCCCGTCTCACCCTGTCGCGGAAAACCGATGACGATGCCCGGCCCGCCATCGGCGGTTTCCGCCGCCAGCTCTTCCACGGCTTTCAGGCATGCTTTCAGGAAAGCCGGCTTCAGCACCAGATCTTCCGGCGGATAGCCCGATATGAACAGCTCGGTCAGCAGCAGAAGATCGGCGCCCTGCGTCGCCGCATCGGCCCTTGCCTCGCGCGCCTTGGCGAGATTGCCCGCCACGTCGCCAACGGTGGGATTGAACTGCCCGACGGCAATCCGGAGATGGTTCTCTATATCGTGTCTGTCGCTCATGGCTTTTCAATACCGCGCCCGTGGCCGCTCCGCAACGCGGCAATTGCATGGCGACGCCCGTTACGCTTCGTCCGCGCGCGTTCACGCTAAGGTTATCGCCGCACCGGCCAGGTTGCGCAAAGTTCATGTCGCGTTCATCGCGCTTATGTGACAGTTACATGACACTGTTGCGACACCCGATTCACCTCCCCGGATCGGCCGTGCCGCCTGCAATACCGGAGTATGGGTTTGAGAGATTCGGCGCCAAAAACAACGGCTTCCGAAAAGGCTGGTTTCGTCTTTTCGCCTGCATGGACAAGGAGCCTTTCCAAGCTTTCGGGCATCGCCTATCCGCTCGCCAATCTGACGGTCGCGTCCGTCGTGCTGGTCGTGGCGCTGGAGTGGATCGCCCGCGGTTCGCTCACCGATGTCGGCGCTTTTCTCACCTCCTCCGCCCGCCCCGGCGTGACCACCATTGCCGCCGTGCTTGCCCTTCTCGTGGCGCTGGATGCACTTCTTGGCAGGCGTTACCTGTCGCTGATCGCGCTTGCGCCGCTCTGCGCGCTGACGGGGCTGATTTCGGCGCAGAAACAGACCTATCTTTCCGATCCGCTTTATCCTTCGGACCTGCTGTTCGGCCGGCAGATCCTCGAGCTTCTGCCGACCATGCTGAAAGCCCAGCCGATGACGGCAGCCTTCGTCGCCCTCGGCATCTGCGCCACGATTGCGGCACTTACGGGCCTCTGGCTGCTGGCGCGCCGCCACTCCCCGGGCTTGAGCTGGCGCGAACGCGCCGCCGGTCTCGCGCTGGCGCTGCCGCTTCTTGCCGGTCTCGCCTCGCTGATGGACTATTCGCATTATTCCTGGGTGCGCGATCGCCTCAACATCATTCCCATGATGTGGGATCAGCAGGAAAATTACCGCCATAACGGCTTCCTGATGGCCTTCGCCTTCAATATTCCGATGGCCAATGTCTCGGCGCCGCAGGGTTACGGCGAAAACACCATTGCCGACCTGACCTCCGAGCCCGCCGCCTTCGCCGCCAACAAGGGCGATTACCCCGATGTCATCATGCTGATGAGCGAATCGCTGTGGGATCCGACGCGGCTGGAAAATGTGAGCCTCTCCGCCGATCCCATGCCGACGATCCGCGCCAAACAGTCCGGCAACGTCTTTTCCCCGGAATTCGGCGGCATGACGGCGAATGTGGAATTCGAGGCGCTGACCGGCTTTTCCAACGCCTTCCTGCCCTATGGCAGCATTCCCTATCAGCAATATATCCGCCGCCCCGTGCCCTCGCTCGCCAGCTTCTTCCGTGGCGAAGGTTATTCCGCCATCGCCATGCACCCGTTCCAGGAATGGTTCTGGAACCGCAAGCAGGTCTACAAAAACTTCGGCTTCGAGGAATTCCGCTCCGAAGAGACGCTGCCGGCCATGGAAAAACGTGGCAACTTCGCCTCCGACGATGCGCTGATGGACCAGATCATGGCGACGGCCGAAAAGGCGCAGAACCCGCTCTTCCTCTTCGCCGTCACCCTTCAGGGACACGGCCCCTACGAGGCGACCCGTTACGCCGAAAACACCATCGGCGTCGAAGGCGATCTTTCCGCCTCGGCCTCGCAGGCGCTGGCCACCTATTCCCAAGGGGTGGCGGAAGCTGACGAAGCGCTGCTGAAACTGATGCGCTGGGCGAAGAAGCGCGACCGGGAAACCATCGTCGTCCTCTTCGGCGATCACCTGCCGCCGCTCGGCCAGACCTTCGTGGAAAGCGGCTATATGCCCGGCATGGTGGCCAGCCGCCGCGCGCCGCTGGAGGTGATGAAGAAGGAACACGAGACGCCGCTCGTCGTCTGGTCCTCAAAGCAGGGCGTGCGCAAGAATATCGGCACCATCAGCCCGGCACTTTTGCCCTATCACGTACTGAAAACGGCGGGCTTCTCCGATCCCTTCTATACCGGCACGCTTGGCGACGTGCAGCAGGCCTTTTCCGTCATCGACCGGCATATGCTGGTGGCAACCGACGGCAAGGCCCTGCCCGACTGGTCGATTGCCCCGAACGCCGTTCCCGACGTGGTGCGCGACTACCGCCTGCTGCAATTCGACATGATGTTCGGCCAGCAATATGGCCGCGAACGCTTCTTCCCCGGTTTCAACTGGCTGCACGAGGGCGCGCCATCGGTCTGATGTTTTTCGGCGGGGACGCCTGAACCGCATGGCGGTGGAAATCGTTTGAATTCCGCCGCCATGCGGGTTTATCTCGGGAACATCCGCATCGCCCCATCAGAACCGGAGACACACCGTGTCAGATATCTCCGACTATATCGTTTCGCATTTCAAGCGTTCCTCTCGCGAAATCGGCGAAGTGGAGCGGCGCATTCTGGAACTGTCGCACCAGAAGAAACTGATTTCGAGCGACACCAATGCCGAATTTTCCGCCGGCGCGAGTTTCGGCGACAGGCTGGCCGACAATATCGCCAAGGTCGGCGGCTCCTGGGGTTTCATCCTCGGTTTCTGCTTTTTCCTGATCTTCTGGGCTATCATCAACACCATCATCCTGACGACCGGCGCCTTCGATCCCTACCCCTTCATCTTCCTCAACCTGCTGCTTTCCATGCTGGCGGCCATTCAGGCGCCGATCATCATGATGTCGCAGAACCGCCAGGCCGCCCGCGACCGTTTCGAGGCCGCCAAGGATTATGAGGTGAACCTGAAGGCCGAGCTTGAGGTTCTTTCCCTGCATGAAAAGATCGATGTGAAAGTGCTGGCTGAACTGGCCGCGCTCCGGCAGGACCTTGCGGCACTTCACCGCCATGTCACCCGGAAGGAAGACTGACGCCGGAAAATTCATCCCCGCTTTTCCCCACCCCGCGACGCGCTGTTAGATTAAACGCAGTCCCGCCGGGTGGACGCCAGACGTGGCGGAAACCGAGGGACGGTCCTGGTGGTGGGAACGCTGGCAACGTTCGTGGAAAGGACCATTTCGCAAAAGGCGGTGCACCGCCACTTGCGAAATACGGCATGGTGAAAGACCCGGCTGCGCAACGCATCCGACCCACACCAACCTCAACCGAAGCGCAGCCGGGCACTCGCCCGACGCACGCTGAGTATCCCCCGACCGGCAGCGCCGGGCGGGATGAAGCTGTTGGGGTTTTAGGGCGTTTTCAGGAGTGGACGGAGGAGCGTGGGGCTTACCCCCCTCTGCCCTGCCGGGCATCTCCCCCTCAAGGGGGGAGATCGGCAGGAGGCGCGACCACCACTTCATTCGCAAATGTAGAGATGGGCGAAACCTGCCCGCGAGTCGATCTCCCCCCTTGAGGGGGAGATGCCCGGCAGGGCAGAGAGGGGTAAGCCACACGCACCTCCGCATTCCCATGAATCGCACAACCTCCCGAAACCTCACCCCCCAGTTACGAATCCGTCAGATTCTTGCGCTACAGATTGACGCAGGCGTTTGTTGCATTGCACTCTTGCGGGCAAGGCTGAAGGGGAATCACTCCCCATCGTCAAAATGGCATCACGACCATTTCGCGGCGACGCCATGCCGGATGCGACATCCGGTCATCGCAATAATTCTGTTCCGGGGTTTTTCATGCACCAGTTCGATCTGATTGTTGTCGGCAGCGGTCCGGCGGGAAGACGGGCCGCCATTCAGGCCGCCAAGCTCGAAAAGAGGGTTCTGGTCATCGAGAAAGGCAGCCGCGTCGGCGGCGTTTCGGTGCACACCGGCACCATTCCATCCAAGACCCTGCGCGAGACGGCGCTCAATCTCACCGGCTGGCGCGAGCGCGGTTTTTACGGCCGCGCCTATCGCGTCAAGCAGGAGATCGATGCCGAAGACCTGCGCCGCCGCCTGCTCATCACGCTGGATCACGAAGTGGAAGTGCTGGAACACCAGTTCGCCCGCAACCGCGTGCAGCACATTCGCGCCACGGCGAGCTTCATCGACTCCAACACCATGAAGGTGGTGAAGAGCGACGGCGAGATCATGACCGTGACGGGCACCTCCATCCTGCTGACCATCGGCACCCGCCCCTACCGGCCGCCGCATATTCCCTTCGATGGCGAAGCGGTGCTCGATTCGGACGAGATTCTCGAGATCAAGGAACTGCCGCGCTCCATGATCGTCGTTGGCGCCGGCGTCATCGGCATCGAATATGCCACCATTTTCAGCGCGCTCGATACGCAGGTGACGGTGGTGGAGCCGCGCGAAACCATGCTGGAATTCATCGACAAGGAAATCGTCGAGGACTTCACCTATCAGCTGCGCGACCGCAACATGAAACTGATCTTCGGCCAGAAGGCGGAAAAGGTGGAACGCGACGAGAGCGGCAAGTGCCTCGTCTCGCTCGGCAATGGCCGCGTGCTGAAGGCCGAGACGGTGCTGTTTGCCGCCGGCCGTGTCGGCGCCACCGATACGCTCAATCTTTCGGCCTGCGGGCTGGAAGCCGACAGCCGCGGCCGCCTGAAGGTCGATCCCGAAACCTTCCAGACGTCTGTACCGAACATCTATGCCGCCGGCGACATCATCGGTTTCCCGAGCCTTGCCTCCACCTCCATGGAACAGGGCCGCATCGCCGCCCGCCATGCCGTCGGCGCCCCTGCCGGCGAGCCGCCGCAATTCTTCCCCTATGGCATCTATGCCGTGCCGGAGATCTCCACCTGCGGCCTGACGGAAGAAGAAGTCATCGAACGCGGCATTCCCTATGAATGCGGCATCGCCCATTTCCGCGAAACCTCGCGCGGCCACATCATGGGCCTCGACAGCGGCCTGTTGAAGATGATCTTCTCGCTCAAAACCCGCCGCCTGCTCGGCGTCCACATCGTCGGCGAAGGCGCGACCGAACTGGTGCATATCGGCCAGGCGGTGCTGAACCTGAAAGGCACGGTGGAATATTTCGTCGAGAATACGTTCAACTATCCGACGCTTGCCGAAGCCTACAAGATTGCCGGGCTGGATGCGTGGAACCGAATGGGTGAGATCAAGAAGGATTAAGCGGAGTATTCAGCGGGACGGCACAACGCCATGCGGGCGCTTGTGGTAAGGTCGTAGCCTCCTCTCCCCGTCACCCCGGACTTGATCCGGGGTCCAGCCAGCCCAAGTCCTTGGGCTGAAAAGACGCGCCGTGGCTGGATGCCGGATCAGGTCCGGGGTGACGGAAGAGAGACATTCATCTGCACCTTCCCACTCATCTAGGGACGGTCCCGGCGTAGGCACTTCGTCCCCTCACCAGCGGATACTATACCGCGCACTCACCCCCGGCCGGAAATGATCCGCATAGCCCTGATCGAGCGTCCCGCGCACAGTCAGGTGATCGCCCAGTTTCTGCTCCACCGCCACGCCGCTGCTGAACTCGTTGAAACTGTTACGGCTAGCCCCCGTCAGCACAAAGGCCGTGCCGGTCTCGGAGCGGGAAAGACGCAACGACTGTGACACATCAAGCCCGTTCCATTGCTGCGCCGTGCCGTCATAACGCACGGTGAAATTGCGGTTCGCCTCGATATCCAGCTCCGGCGTGACGATGCGCTTCTGCTGCGAGGTCACGGAAACGCTGCTCGACCCCGTCAGCGCATTGAAGATGACGCCGACATCGCGAGCGAGCGAGACGCCTGGCAACTGTTCGGCCAGCAGCGTGACATTACCCCACACCCGCACCGGTGTATCCACCACCTGCCCCGTTTTGGAAGCGCTCATGCCCATCTCCAGCCCCGCGCGAATGGGCGTATCGACCGGCAGTTTCGCGCCAATGCGCGCCGTATAGGAACGGTCGGAATTCTTGACCGGCTTCCAGATCAACCCGGCCTCATCGGCATGGGCGGCCGTGGCTGCGGTGAAGAACAATAATGCAAGGGCAGAACCCGTTCGGAGCGACATATTTGTCCCCTGGCAAATTAAGGGCGCGCCAGGAGAACCCGGCAGGCACGGTAAAAGCTCAAGGCCAATGGTTTGGCAGCGATGAGGCCACATGAAAGCGACGCGCAATGCCCGAACAACCGCATGCAGCGGCCGGGGCAAATCATGCTGCGCAGGGTGCCAGATGAACGGGAGATGAACAAGAGCAGATGCAGCAAAAAATCATGCTGCACTGCATTGTGATCGGTAAGCTTCCCATGAGCGGTGCGCCGACCGCTTGACGAATCGGCTTTTTCCAACGGATATTTGTCAACGCGTAGCCTGCGCCTAACCTCCACGACCTTCCCCAGCAAGGTCTTCAATGGAGGCAAAGGGACCATTGTCTCAGGCAATTGTCTTGGTCCGATCGTTTCGGGCGGGTTGCTGGGGAACTGCGTCCGGGACGTGAAAGGCCTGACAATGACGCAAAATAGCAATCTAAAACGGCGTGTAAGAGCGCGCGCAGCCAAAACCGGCGAATCTTATACAGCTGCTCTCCAGCATATTCGCGGAATATCGGACGCTCCTTTGAGCAACTTAATACGAGTGGCGGTCGCGCAGACATCCTTGTTCAACGACCCTCGTGACGTCTCCGCCCTAAAAATTTGCGGACAAGAAATACGCCGTCTCATGGACGATGCCCACAAAGCTGGCGCTCGTCTCATACATTTCCCTGAAGGGGCAACGTGCTGGCCACATAAACGGATCATGTCAGAGACTGGTCCGGGGCAAATCGGACCATCCGACTGGACACGCTTTGAATGGGAGACTCTGCGCGAAGAACTGGAGGCGATCAGAAAACTCGCGCGTAAGCTGAAGCTTTGGACAGTTCTGGGTGCGGTCCATCGACTGACAGCGCCGCACCGGCCATATAACAGCCTGTATGTCGTCTCCGATCGTGGGAAGCTCGTCACCCGCTACGATGAGCGTCTTTTGTCGAAAACCAAAATCTCGTTCATGTACTCACCGGGACACATTCCGGTGACGTTCGAAGTCGATGGCTTCCGTTTCGGTTGCGCGCTTGGCATGGAAGCGCACTATCCGGAAATATTCATGGAGTATGAGAAGCTGAATGTCGATTGCATGCTGTTTTCGACCGCAGGCGAAGATGCTTCCAATGCCCCTGCGTTTGCCGCCGAGATATTGGGACATGCAGCGAGCAACACCTATTGGGTCAGCTATTCAACCCTTGCCGCCCAGAGCCCCGGCGCGCCTTCCGGAATCGCAGCGCCGGATGGTCAATGGGTGGCGCAATGCCCGATGAACGGTTTACCAGCTATCGCCCTCGCAGATGTCATCATAGATCGCGAACATCCCGCGCGACCATGGCGCAGAAAAGCTCGCACCGATCTCTACACCCCTCATCAGGTGGATAACGATCCGAGAAGCGACGGCCGGAAGGAGTTCTAGCATAGCGGCCAGTGGCGATGATTATGCCGCTGGCCAACCGGTTCAAGGCCGACCACATCGCATCCTGAAACAAACAAAAAGGCCGCAGCTTTCGCTACGGCCCCTTGTTCAATCAGCTTGCACTGAAGAAGATTATTCGGCGTCGCCTTCGGCGGCCTTCTTCTTGGCCGGAGCCTTCTTCTTCGGAGCGGCTTCTTCGCCTTCAGCGGCGTCGTCAGCCTTGGCAGCAGCCTTTTTCTTGGCCGGGGCCTTCTTCTTGGTTTCCGTTGCTTCTTCGGCGTCGTCAGCCAGCAGCTCTTCCTTGGAAACGGTCTTGTCCGTTACCGAGATTTCGGAGAGCAGCTTATCGATGACCTTTTCTTCGAAGATCGGAGCGCGCAGCGAAGCGGAAGCGCCAGGCGTGTTGCGGAAGAAATCGAGGATTTCCTTCTGCTGGCCCGGGAACTGCTGCAGCTGCTGGAACAGCGCGCGCTGCATTTCTTCTTCGGTCACTTCAACGCCGGCCTTTTCGCCGATTTCGGAGAGAACGAGGCCGAGACGGACGCGGCGTTCAGCAAGCTTGCGATATTCTTCGCGGGCTTCTTCTTCGGTCGTGTCTTCGTCAGCGAAGGTCTTGCCGGACTGAGCGAGATCGGTGTTGATCTGGCGCCAGATATTGTCGAACTCGGCGTCGACGAGACCGGCCGGCGTGTCGAACTTGTACATCTCGTCCAGCTGGTCGAGGATCTGACGCTTGACCTTCTGGCGGGTGATGTTGCCGTACTGGCTTTCGATCTGGCCCTTGACGATTTCCTTCAGCTTTTCAGCCGATTCGAGACCGAGCTTGGTGGCCAGTTCGTCGTTGATTTCAACAGCAGCGGCAGCAGCGACTTCCTTGACGGTGATGTCGAAGTTGGCTTCCTTGCCGGCAAGGTTTGCAGCCGGGTAGTCAGCCGGGAAGGTCACGGTGATGGTCTTTTCATCGCCAGCCTTGACGCCGACCAGCTGGTCTTCGAAGCCGGGGATGAAGCGGCCCGAACCGAGAACCAGTTCGGCATCTTCGGCAGCGCCGCCGTCGAAGGCAACGCCGTCAACCTTGCCGAGATAGTTCATGGTGACGCGGTCGCCATCGGCGGCCTTGCCCTTCTTGGGCTCGTAGGTGCGGGCGCTTTCGGCGATCTTCAGGATCTGCTCATTGATTTCGTCTTCAGAGACTTCAACAACTTCGCGGGTAACCTTGATGCCGTCATTGGCCTTCAGTTCGATGGCCGGAATGATTTCATAGGCAACGGTGAATTCGAAATCGGATTCAGCCGACAGGATCTTTTCGGCTTCCTGCTCGTCTTCGGTCATGGAGATGGCCGGCTGCGTCGCAGACTTTTCGCCGCGGCTGGAGAGGATTTCGGTCGGCTTTTCACGAACCAGCTCGTTGACGAGGTCGGCCATGATGGACTTGCCGTACATCTTCTTCAGGTGGCCCATCGGCACCTTGCCGGGACGGAAACCGTTGATGCGAACCTTGTCCTTGGCGTCAACCAGGCGCTCGTCCAGACGGGCCTTCATGTCGGCAGCCGGGATAACGACCTTGAGTTCGCGCTTCAGCCCTTCAGCGAGCGTTTCGATAACCTGCATTTTCTCAAACCTTCACATCATGGCGGCGGTGCTCAGACAGCCGTTGGTTTACTTTCGAGCACTGCACTGGAACAACGTTCCGGCCGTGGCTTCTGTTATTTCGTTGCACAAGCGCCTGCCGGACACCTTAGCGCCCGCGCCCGAAAAAGCTTGAGGGACACCCCGAAGCTCCCCGCATCTTATAAAGATGCACTCTGGCGCAAGCGTGGCGCAGCCATGCCTTGCTTGTGGTGCGGGTAGAGAGACTCGAACTCCCACGCCGAAGCGTTGGTACCTAAAACCAATGCGTCTACCAATTCCGCCATACCCGCACGTTGGGCGGCGGTATGTCACAATGTTCAGAAAGGGTCAAGCACGCCTTATCGCCGCCTTTCGTTTCCTCCGGACTTTTCTCATCCCCCGCGCGGGTGGCGGGAGGCGGCCGCCCTCTCCGCTTATGCGCGGCCCGCGCCGGGGGACAGGGCGAAACAGCCGGACAGAGGCGATTTGGCACGGAAAACGGCAAGCGGCACCGCATCCGCCTCCCATCGCCTTCCCGATCCACCTCGCCCGGCGCATCGCATGCAGGCGGGCGGAGAAAACAGGCAATATTTATGCGGCTACATTGACATTATATATACCGCGCGCCCCAGCCCAGTTACCCGATTGCCGGCCCCTGCTGCAGACCAGCAATTGGGGGGGCTTCCGCACCCTGCCCCGCCCCTTATCCGGTCATCCCTCAAGCCTTCGCACTGCCGAAGCCCCGGGCGACCACCAAAAGCACACAAATTGGTCACAAATTATGCATGAATCGCCGCAATCGGCTCGTTTTTCGGGCTTGCATTGCAATGCGTGCATAGGTGACATCTTGCTTTGTCTGTTTTTGTTTTGATTAAACCGATTATATTCATGGTCATACAGAGATCGAGTTCAGCCCCGGACCAAAGCCTCCCAAGACTGGCCGCAGAGACTGAACAGCACGAAGAGGAAGATGAAAATGAACATTGCACGCTCGCTCACCAACTGGCGCAAGTATCGTCAGACCGTAACCGAACTCGGCCGCATGACCGACCGCGAACTGAGTGACCTCGGCATTGGCCGTCAGGACATCCGCCGCGTCGCCAAGACCGCCGTCGGCTTCTGATTATACGCCCCGCCGCTTCTTGCGGCGGATGCGAGACGACCTACCCAAAAAGGCCTGAGGCTCCCGCCTCCGGCCTTTTTTCGTTTTGGGCGGTTCTCCAGGTCGAAGCGGCATTGCCACAGCCGCTCGCGGGGTCGGCAGATGAAAAATGCATCGATGGCCGACAATCTGCGCAGCGCCCGGATAGCGTCCGAGCCCTCCCCGACGCACCTTTTTTACACCGGAAAGTCCCTTTAGCGCCGCCAAAGGCTGCCAAACCCGTCAGAACCGCCTGAAACACAGGCATTTCCGCTCATATTTTGCTCAGATGATATTCAAAGCCGCAAATTTAGCCGACATACTGCACAAATGCATGGCAGTAGCCTAAATTCTGCACTGCACAACATGGCTCAATGTCTATATATAAACCTCAACAGCCGAGAGCACAGAGAAACGCTGAGCCGGCAGACGAAATCAACAGAGATAGATTGAGGAAACGACCATGAACCCCATCCGCATCGCAAAGAACTGGATCTCCTACCGCCGCACGATCAACGAACTTGGCAGCCTTTCCAACCAGGCTCTGAGCGACATCGGCCTGACCCGTTACGACATCCGTAACGTAGCAGCCCGTTCGTTCCGCTAAGGCGTAAACGATCGTCCCGCTGCCCGACCTCCAGGGCGCGACGATTGAGCGACAGGTAAAAAAAGCGGCGCCTCTGGCGCCGTTTTTGATTCTGGGGTTTGGCTGGAGGAACCAGCCTTTTAGAAAGGCGCCCGGCATCGCGGCATATTTCTTCTCCCCGCCGGGGAGAAGGTGGCCCGAAGGGTCGGATGAGGGGGCAACGCCAGCGATAGACCGCACGCTCGCCCCCTCATCCCGCTGCCGCGACCTTCTCCCCGGCGGGGAGAAGAAACAAGTGGCAGCCGCTCGCTTCAAAATGCGCGCCTGCTCCTCGATCCCGTCGGGAGCTTGGCGGCCCCCAAGCCTCCATTCTCAAAAACATTTGGCTGCCCCGGCCATGCATGCTAGTGCATCCGCAAACAATGCCGCGTCCCTCGGGACCCGTGCGGAACAATCACTCGAAAGACAGCCGCCGGACGGGAGCCTTTGCCCCGCGGAGGCCCATGGACGCCAGCATGCAAGACAAGACCACTTCTCCCATTCACGTCGTGGGCGGCGGGCTGGCCGGCTCGGAAGCCGCATGGCAGATCGCGCAGAGCGGTGTGCCCGTCATCCTGCATGAAATGCGCGGCGTGCGCGGCACGGATGCGCATAAGGGCGATACGCTGGCGGAACTGGTCTGTTCCAACTCCTTCCGCTCGGACGATGCGACGGCGAATGCGGTCGGCGTCATCCATGCCGAAATGCGGCTCGCCGGTTCTCTGATCATGGCCTGCGCCGACAGGCACCAGGTGCCGGCCGGCGGCGCGCTTGCCGTCGACCGCGACGGATTTTCCGAGGCCGTAACGAAAGAGCTGGAAAGTCACCCATTGGTGACAATCATCCGCGAAGAGGTGAACGGTCTGCCGCCGAAGGAATGGGGCAACTCGATCATCGCCACCGGCCCGCTCACCTCGCCGGATCTCGCCGCCGCCATCCAGGCCGAGACAGGTGAGGATGCGCTTGCCTTTTTCGACGCCATCGCCCCCATCGTCCACCGCGACAGCATCAATATGGATATCTGCTGGTACCAGTCGCGTTACGATAAAGTCGGCCCCGGCGGCACCGGCAAGGATTACATCAACTGCCCGCTGAACGAAGAGCAGTATAACGCCTTCATCGACGCGCTGATTGCCGGCGATACGGTGGGTTTCAAGGAATGGGAAGGCACGCCCTATTTCGATGGCTGCCTGCCTATCGAGATCATGGCCGAGCGCGGCCGCGAGACGCTGCGCCACGGCCCGATGAAGCCGATGGGACTGACCAACGCCCATAACCCCACGGTCAAGGCCTATGCCGTCGTGCAGCTGCGACAGGACAATGCGCTCGGCACGCTCTACAACATGGTCGGTTTCCAGACCAAACTGAAATACGGCGTTCAGGCGGATGTATTCCGCATGATACCGGGCCTCGAAAATGCGGAATTCGCCCGCCTCGGCGGCCTGCACCGCAACACCTATATCGATTCCCCGATCCTGCTCGACCGCTCGCTGAAGCTGAAATCGCGGCCGGATCTGCGCTTTGCAGGCCAGATCACCGGCTGCGAAGGTTATGTGGAAAGCGCCTCCGTCGGCCTCCTCGCCGGCCGCTTCGCCGCCGCCGAACAGAAGGGCGAGGCCCCGAGCCTGCCGCCGGCCACCACCGCGCTCGGCTCGCTCCTCAACCACATCACCGGCGGCCACCTCTCTTCCGATGATGAGCCGGGAAAACGCTCCTTCCAGCCGATGAACATCAATTTCGGCCTGTTCCCGGAACTGGAGCCTGGCTCCATCGTCAAGCCGGAGGGCGTGAAGCGTTTTCGCGGCAAGGACAAGACGATCATGAAACGCCAGCTCATTGCAGCGCGGGCGTTGCGGGATTGCGCGCAGTGGCTGGGGACGGTCGAGACCGCCCCGGCAGCCGGTGCCGCGCAGGATCATTGAATGATCGAAGTACTGGCCAGGCAGCGTTCCGTGGCCAATACCGTCAGCGAACATTCCAGAAGGACCAGTCCGACTTGCCCTTCTGATATTTGTAGTGCCGCGAGAAATACGGATTGACCGTCGCGACATATTCGAACTCGATGGTCGTAGGGCGCAGGAACGAGAATAACGGGCTATATTTATAACGCCCCGAAATTACGATGACGGCTTCTTCTTCCTTGAAATTCCCCGCCTTCAGCATCTTGTCCCAGGTGACGGCTTCTGCAGAACCGAAGAAGTTGTAAGGCGCAAATTCGACAGTTGCGACACCGCCCACGAGCTTGGCGCTCCGCAAGGTCAGGTCGAGCTTGTCCGGATTGAGAGGCTGCCCGGCCTCAATGACGAAGGTTTTGACCCCTGTCCGCACCCGTTCCTCAAATTCCGGGAAACGGGCGGACCAGCGGGCAGTATTATCGACGACAGTAACGAAACGATCGTAACTCAGCCAGCCACGACCGGTCTCGATCATCACCGCCAGAAAAATGATCAGCATCGGCAAGAGCAGGGAGAATTCCACCGCGGCCACGCCGGCGCGCGACCGAACCATGGCGACGATGACGGATTTCAGCCGAAACACCATCATTCCGTCACCCGAACAGCGGTGATCGCCAGAGAGATATTCTGCAATTGCGGCTGCTTGCCGTCGACGCTGGGGATCAGCAGACGCGTGGTGGGCAGAATGAACTGCCAGTTGTAACCCAGCGCCAGAAGATATTGCCCGGCTTTTTTATCCGGCGCCTGAAACTTGTTCTCGACCGGAAATGTCAGCGGCACGGTGGTGAAATCCGCATCCGGGATCGGGACAAGCGTTATCTTCATGGTCTTTTCAGTCGTACCGAGCAGGAAATTTGCGGCGATGACCTGCCTGAACTCGGCTTCGGTAACTGCCGTGTGGCTTGCCACTGCCTTGCGCAGCATTTCCGCGCCGGCATTGGCCGCCGTTGCCAGATTGAGAGTAAGCAGCAGCGCCAGACCGACTTCGAAAATGCCGAAGACCAGCAGAAAATAGACCGGCATGAGCAGCCCGAACTCGACGGCGGTGGCCGCCCGGATGTCGAGTGCATAAGAGCGGAACCACGCGAGCCCTTTATTTCGGTGAATCGACATACGTCACCTCAAAAGCCGTGATGATGCCGCCGAGACTGTCGCTTTTCCCACCTGCGGCAATCGTCAGCTTGTAAAGGGAATAGATATCGACTGTGATCGAATAGCTGCGGCGTTCCCAGTAGACCTTGTCCTTTTGGGCCATTGCGATGATCTTCTTTTCCGAACCCAGCTTCGGACGCAGAACCTGCAGGGAGATATCGACGTCGTTGGTGCCGCCATAGGCGTCGTTACGGCCATTGTACCAGACCGAAACCTCATATGTGCCGGGATGCAGTTCCACATATTTGAAGATCGAACTGTTGGCGTCCCGTCCGCCTCTCCCTTCCCAGTCGCTGTCCAGTTCCACCACATATTTGGTCGGCGGTATCCGGGCATTCTGGCCAGTTAGCTTCCCCGACTCTACATCATAGCCCTGCCAGTTATGTCTTGCCCGGCACTCGGCATTGCTCCAGTCCTGAAGCTCGATGCCCGGCCCCGTGCCGCCATCCCATCCGATTTCCGCATAGGTGTAGACGCCCCAGCACCCTTTCGGAGTCCTGGCGCTCTTACCGTATTTCAGAACCCGCTCGACGCCGTTCAGCCGGTCGAATGTGTTGTTGACGATCACCTCGCCATCATAGGGATAGGGAGGAATGCCGCCGCAGCGGTAGGCCAGCTTGTAATCTATCTTTTCGACGTTGAATAATGATCCCAGCATCGTCCTGTAGGTGAACTCCGCCTTGATATCGGTGGTCAGCCAGTCGATCGTCGCATCGCGGCTCACCACCTGCTGTTTGGTGGAGCTGATGAGCGCATCGAACGTATCGAGCACATTTTTGCGGCGCACTTCATCGAGAGGCACATTCGTCCGGGTCGGTTTGGTCGAACGCTCACAGGCCTGCGCTATCACCCGCTTTGACTGGCTGTAATAGGCCAGCGCCCGGCCGCCTTCGAAAAGCAGCCCGAAAGTGAACAGAAAAATCGGCATCAACAATGCCGTGATAATCGCAAAATTTGCCCGCCGATCCTGAAGAAGCAAGCGGAAATGACACGCCAACACGTTCAATTTTCTCTCAATATGAAACATCTGCGATGATCGCTTTTCATCCAACCGCCACGGATCGCCCCGGCTCCTCCCCAGCCGGACACACAAAGACTGCAGCTCGGCGAAATCCCCCGGACCACAGGATACAAACTCAGCAAAATAGCTGAGGCTCGCCGCGATCATGGCGGCGCGACACAAGTGGCGAAGGCCAGTTGTACTCGGGAGATAAAGGTATTTTACGGAACCACCGATCGATGGCAGCCCAATTTCATTCGTCATTTTATATGGCGAATTAAACACCAGATTCGTAAATTAAAGATCACCCGAACGTAGAAAATAGTATTTAAAATCATATATTTAAATCAGATATTCGTAATTTATTATAGTCGAAATATTCACGGGAATACGCGAGGTCGATATTCGACTGCGGATACAATCTTGCCGAGGCTCGCTCTTCTCCTCCGGCAGGGGGACGGCTTCACTTTTTTGGTCGTAACTGAGACGTGAAGGTCGCTTTTGCCCCTTGTCCCTCCAGCCAAGCTCGGGCAAAACAGCCCTGTTCAATCACAAGACAATGCCAGGAGATAAGATATGGACGTTCGCGCCGCCGTTGCCATTCAGGCCGGAAAGCCGCTTGAGGTCATGACCGTTCAACTCGAAGGCCCGCGCGCCGGCGAAGTGCTGGTTGAGGTCAAGGCGACCGGCATCTGCCATACAGACGATTTCACCCTGTCGGGTGCCGATCCGGAGGGCCTGTTCCCGGCCATTCTCGGCCATGAGGGCGCGGGCGTCGTCGTCGATGTCGGACCGGGCGTCACCTCGGTCAAGAAGGGCGACCATGTCATTCCGCTCTACACGCCGGAATGCCGCGAATGCTATTCCTGCACCTCGCGCAAGACCAATCTGTGCACCTCCATCCGCGCCACACAAGGACAGGGCGTGATGCCGGACGGCACCTCGCGCTTCTCCATCGGCAAGGACAAGATCCATCATTATATGGGCTGCTCGACCTTCTCGAACTATACGGTTCTGCCGGAGATCGCGCTCGCCAAGATCAATCCCGACGCGCCCTTCGACAAGGTCTGCTACATCGGCTGCGGCGTGACGACCGGTATCGGCGCGGTCATCAACACCGCCAAGGTCGAGATCGGCTCCACAGCGATTGTCTTCGGTCTCGGCGGCATCGGCCTCAACGTGCTGCAGGGCTTGCGCCTTGCCGGCGCGGACATGATCATCGGCGTGGATATCAACCCCGACCGCAAGGCCTGGGGCGAGAAGTTCGGCATGACCCACTTCGTCAACCCGAAGGAAGTCGGCGACGACATCGTGCCCTATCTCGTCAACATGACGAAGCGCAATGGCGACCTGATCGGCGGCGCGGATTACACATTCGATTGCACCGGCAATACCAAAGTCATGCGCCAGGCGCTGGAAGCCTCGCATCGCGGCTGGGGCAAGTCGGTCATCATCGGCGTTGCCGGCGCCGGCCAGGAAATCTCCACGCGCCCGTTCCAGCTCGTCACAGGCCGCAACTGGATGGGCACTGCCTTTGGCGGCGCACGCGGCCGCACGGATGTGCCGAAGATCGTCGACTGGTACATGGAAGGCAAGATCCAGATCGACCCGATGATCACCCACACCATGCCGCTCGAAGACATCAACAAGGGCTTCGACCTGATGCACAAGGGCGAAAGCATTCGCGGCGTCGTGGTTTATTGATTGGATAAGACAGAGGCGGACGCGCGTAACCGCGCGCGCCCGCGTTTCATACAAATGTGATCGCCTCCAACCCGCTGCAGCCATTGCGATTAACGGGACGGTAAATCTATCGTCGTAAGCCGATACTACGCGGCGGAGTTGAAAATCCCTCCCCGCCCAGAACGACGCCAGACCTGCGGAGAGCGACCCTGAAAATCGTACCGATCGACAACGCAAACCGCGTCGCCGCCGTCGCTCTTCTGGCGAAAGGCTTCCCGGAAAAAACCGAGGCCTTCTGGTCGCGCGGTTTGTCGCTCGTCAGCGAACATCACGAGCGGCGCGAACTCGGCGCTATCGGGCAATTGCTGATGAAGGGCGACGATGCCGCAGGCGTTCTGCTGACGATAAAAAGCCGTCTGCCGCAGACCGGCAGGATCGTCGTCAACCTGTCCAGCTGGTATGTGGAGCCTTCCTGCCGCTGGTTCGCCCCGCGCATGTTGCAGATGGCTTCCTCCAGCGAGGATGAACTCTTCACCGACCTCACCCCCTCTCCCGAAGCCTGCAAGCTGAATGAGAGGCTGGGCTTTGCGACGGTGACCGATTGCACGCTTTTTTATCCGCTGCCCTTTGCAGCGCTTCGCCCGGCAAGCGCACGGCTGCGGCCGCCAGGCGAGATAAAACCGGAAATACTCTCCGCCGAAATGCGCGACATGCTGGAAGACCACGCCCGTCTCGGCTGCATCGTGGCCGTGATGGAGGCGGAGAACCGCCATTACCCGCTGGTCTTCCTGAAAACCACGACCAAAAGATTGCCATCCGCGCGCCTCATCCATTGTGAAGACCGGCAGGTCGCGCAAAGGCACATATCCGCAATTGCCCGCCACCTTCTTGGCCATGGCCGGCTTGCGCTGACCATGGCGGCAATGGGCGCAGAGCGAAAGGCCGGCGGGCTTGCCGCACATAAATCTGCACCGATACAAGTAAAAGGCGCATGGAACCCACAATTTATTAACGAAACATACTCAGAGTTGGTGTTATTGCCACCGTAGGTATTCTAGTGAATCGTGCGCGACTTGACGGAATCTTGGCCTTTACAGAAAAAGTGCCGTTCCGGGCAGGTCATTGGGAAAGACGTGGGAAATCGGAGAACGAGCATGCTTGCAGCGAAAAAGAGTGAAATCGACGTTGCCGATACCATCTATTCCTATCTCTCCAACCGTTTTCCCGCCTATGCCCCCTTTTCCGCCGATACGCTGCTTCTCGAAGGCGGCGTAATCGATTCGCTCGGCTTTCTGGAACTGATGATTTTCCTCGGCGAAAGTTTCGGCATCATTCTCGATGACGAACATTTCACGCCCGACAATCTCGGCACACCGGCCGATCTCATCGCCTTCGTCCTCAGGGAACGGAGGAGATGACACCCCATTTCCTGCTGCACCACCTGCTTACCGCACATGCACTAAACGACGATCAGGCCCTCGTTTATAAAGAACACTCTTTGAGTTATCGCGGATTCGCTGTAGCTGCTGCGTGGTATGCCGCAGCATTGCAGGCAAAGGGAGCGGAACGCGGAGACCGCGTCGTCATCTATCTACCGCGCGGCCTTGAGGAATGCTGGTCGATCTTCGGTGTTAGCATGGCCGGCGGCGTTTTCGTTCCCGTCAATGCGCTGCTGAAGGCGCAGCAGATCCGCCATATCGTTAGCGATTGTGGCGCGAAAATCGTCATCAGCAGCGCGGCGATGATGGATGAGTTGAAGGCGGCGCTGGTAGACCTTCCCGATGTCACGGTGCTGCTGGCGGAAGAGATCGAAACCCGCGCAACGCCTGCCCGCCCTTCAGCGGCAATCGGCGAAGACCTGGCCGCCATTCTTTATACCTCCGGCTCCACCGGCTCGCCGAAGGGCGTGATGCTGTCGCACCGCAATCTTCTGGCCGGCGCGCGCATCGTGCGTACCTATCTGGAGATTACGGCCAAGGACCGCATTCTCTCCCTCCTGCCCTTCAGCTTCGATTATGGCCTGAACCAGTTGCTGACGGCGGTGGAACAGGGTGCGGCCACGATCATCTCCACCTTCCGGCTGGGCGATGAGATCGTCCGCGATCTGCGCGACCATGCCATCACCGGTCTCGCCGGCGTGCCGACGATCTGGGCGATCCTGACGAAAGCGGCCCCGTCGCTCACAAAGACGCCTCTGCCGCATCTGCGTTACATCACCAATTCCGGCGGACGCGTGCCGCAGGAAACCGTAAAAGCGCTGCGCGAGAAGCTGCCGGATACGAAAATCTACCTGATGTACGGCCTCACGGAAGCCTTCCGCTCCACCTTTCTGCCGCCCGATGAAATCGACCGCCGCCCGACCTCCATCGGCAAGGCCATTCCCGAATGCGAAATCTTCATCGTCACCGCCGAGGGACAAAGGGCAAAGCCGGGTGAGCACGGTATTCTCGTGCATCGCGGTCCGACCGTCTCGCTGGGTTACTGGAACCGGCCGGAGGATACGGCAAAGGTGCTGCGCCCTCACCCCTTCATTCCGGCGGCAATGGGCGGTGAGACCGTGTGTTATTCCGGCGATCTGGCGGTGGAGGACGAGGATGGTTTCTTCAGCTTCGTCGCCCGCAACGATGCGATGATCAAATCGTCGGGCTATCGCATCAGCCCGACCGAGGTTGAGGAAAGCCTGATGTCGACAGGCCTTTTCCAGCAGGTCGCCGTCATCGGCCTGCCGGACCCCTTTGCGGGCGAGAAGGTCCATGCCGTGGCGACTGCCGCCAACCAGAATATCGATGTAACGGCGGCTCTGAAGAAGGCCGCCGAAATGCTCGCCCCCTTCATGATCCCGCGCGCCATAGAACTGGTGGAACGGCTGCCGGTCACGGCCAATGGCAAGGTGGATTACCGCGCGCTGGTGCGCGAACGGACGGACAATGGCGCCAACGGATAAATCCCAGAGCCACGGCCCGGCCTTTGCAGCCGCGTTATTCGACACAAGCGAGAACGATCTGATGATCGGCGGACTTCCGGTGCGCGATATTGTCGCCGGGACCGGAACGCCTTGCTTCCTCTACGACGCCGCCGCCATGCGCCGCGCCTATCGCGATCTCGAAACCGCGCTCGGCGGCTTTGCCGATATCTATTATTCGGTGAAGGCCAATCCCCTGCCCGCCATCGTCTCGCTTTTCCGGCAGGAAGGTGCGGGTGCAGAAATCGCGTCCGTCGGTGAATACCGCGCCGCCATCAAGGCCGGTGTCGCAGCGGAGAACATCATCTTCGCTGGCCCCGGCAAAGGCATGGCCGAGCTGCGCGAAGTGATCGAGGGCGGCATCGGCGAAATCCACATCGAAAGCGCCGAGGAAATCACCCGCCTCGAGGCAATCGGCAAGCCGGTCAAAGCCTCGATCCGCATCAATCCGGTGCCGGATGCACAGGCCGGCGCAATGCGCATGGGCGGCAAGGCCACGGCCTTCGGTTTCGATGAGGAAGAGCTGGAAAATGTCCTGCCGCTCTTCAAGGACGCCCGATATATCGATCTCGTCGGCGTTCATATTTACGGCGGCACGCAGATCCTCGATGCCGACATGCTTGTCTCCCAGTGGAGACACGGCATTTCCCTTGCCGCGCGCTTGGCCGGGATGCTCGGCAGGCCGCTCGAAACCATCGATCTCGGCGGCGGTCTCGGCATTCCCTATTTCGCAGGCGAAACGCCGCTCGATCTTGAAAAAGTCAGCGCCGCCATTCCCGACCTCAAGGCGCTCGTAAAGGCGCATCCGCTGATAACCGACGCCCATGTCATCGTCGAACCCGGCCGTTTCCTCGCCGGTCCCGGCGGCGTCTATGTGGCGGAGGTGAATTCGGTAAAGACCTCGCGCGGCACTACCTTCGTGGTGATGGATGGCGGCATGCACCATCACCTGGCCGCCTCCGGCAATCTCGGCCAGATCGTCAAGCGCAACTATCCCATCGTCGCACCTGCCATGATGCAGGCGGAGCATGAGGAAACGGCAACCATCGTCGGCCCGCTCTGCACGCCGCTCGATACGCTCGCCCGCAATGCGGCGCTGCCGAAGCTCAAGGCCGGCGATCTCCTCGCCATCCTGCAATCGGGCGCCTATGGCGCCAGCGCCAGCCCTGCGGGTTTTCTGAGCCATGCGGCGGCGAAGGAAGTGCTGGTGGAAAATGGGGTGTTTGAGGTAATCGGGCGCTGAGGGCGTTTGGTAGCGAAAACCGTAGCCGGCTTTCCTAGGGGCATACATTTGGCGGCCTACCTCGGAGCTTCCTCCAACCTCCCTCATTCCTGTGCTTGTCACAGGAATCCAGTCGACGCACGTCTGTGCGGCGGGAGAAGTCTTTTCAGCCAAGGACTTGGGCTGGCTGGATTCCTGTGACAAGCACAGGAATGAGGGAGGCGACTAACCCCGCAGCAACCTGTCCCCCACCGCGAATTTCGATTTCAGCAGACACTCGTCATATTCCGCCTCGGCAACGGAATCGAACACGATACCGCCGCCGACATTGAAGACGGCACGGCCGTCGTCGAACAGGCTGAGCGTGCGGATCGCCACGGAGAACCGCATCTCACCACTTGGAGACATGAAGCCGATTGCGCCGCAATAGGCGTCGCGCGGCGTCGCTTCCAGCTCGCGCAGGATTTTCATGGCCCACATTTTGGGCGCGCCCGTTACCGAGCCGCAGGGAAACAAGGCGGCGAAGATGTCTTCCACCGTCACCTCTGGCAGAAGCTTCGCCCTGACGTGGCTGACCATCTGGTGTACGGTCGGATAGGACTCGATATCGAACAGGCGCGGCACATGCAGGCTGCCGACCTCGGTGATGCGCGAAATATCGTTGCGCAGCAGATCGACAATCATGCGGTTTTCGGCGAGCGTCTTTTCATCCGCAAGCATCGCCGCGATAATCGCCCGGTCTTCTGCCGCATCGGCCCCGCGCGGCGTCGTTCCCTTCATCGGATGGGTTTCGATGAAACCTTGCCCGTCAACCGAGAAGAACAGTTCCGGTGAGCGCGACAGGATGACCGGGCCGCCGAGATCGACCAGCGCGCCATATTTCACCGGCTGCCGTTCGATCAGCGACCAGAAGGCCGTCAGCGGATCGCCGCTCCAGCGGGCATGGACCGGCATGGTCAAATTGCCCTGGTAACAGTCGCCGCGACGCAGATGCCCGTGCAGACGCTCGAAACGCTGGCAATAGTCTTCAAGGCTCCATGCCGGCACGGGATCGGACAGAAACGCATCCGCATCCGGCAGATTTGTCAGGCGCGCGAACCGACCCTCATCCGGCTGCGGGCCGGAAAAGACGCCGAAATTGAGAAACGGCATGTTGCGAGGCTCGTCCGCGAAAGGCGCAAGCTTCGGCTCGAACAGGAAACCCGCTTCGTAGGACATATAGCCGGCGAGGTATTTCCCGGCCCGGCGCAGCTCTTCCATGCGCTTGAGCGCAGCAAAAAACGACGCCGGCTCGTCCGCGACGATGATCTCTTCCGGCTCGGTGAAGGCTGTCACCGTGCCGGTCGTGTCATCCCGGAAAAGAACGTAAGGCGCGTGTGCCAAGGAAAGCGTCCGAAACAGGAGAAAAAGTCGGGAAGAGTCAGATGGGGTCTATATCGCCCCGCGCCCACATTTCGATGGTTTCCGCATAAAAATCGGCGAAACGGCCTTCCTCGATAGACTTGCGGATACCCTGCATCAGCTCCTGATAATAGGCAAGATTGTGCCAGGAAAGCAGCATGCCGCCCAGCGCCTCATTGGCGCGGGTGAGATGGTGCAGATAGGCACGGGAATAATCGCGCGAGGCCGGGCAGTTGGACTGCTCGTCGAGCGGGCGCATATCCTCGGCATGGCGGGCATTGCGGATATTGACCTTGCCGCGACGGGTAAAGGCAAGCCCGTGACGGCCGGAACGGGTCGGCATCACGCAGTCGAACATGTCGATACCCCGCGCCACCGATTTCAGGATGTCATCGGGCGTGCCGACGCCCATCAGGTAACGCGGCTTTTCGGTGGGCAGCACCGGCAGGGTGATATCGAGCATGCCGAGCATCACATCCTGCGGCTCGCCAACGGCAAGGCCGCCCACCGCGTAACCCTTGAGATCGAGCTGCTTGAGGCCCTCTGCGGAACGGATGCGCAGATCCGGCTGGTCGCCGCCCTGCACGATGCCGAACATGGCCTTGCCGGGCTGCTCGCCAAAGGCGACGCGGCAGCGCTCGGCCCAGCGCAGCGACATTTCCATGGCGCGCTCGATTTCCTTGCGCTCGGCCGGCAGCGCGATGCATTCATCGAGCTGCATCTGGATATCCGAATCGAGCATGCCCTGAATTTCAATCGAGCGTTCCGGCGACATATGATGCAGCGAACCGTCCACATGGCTCTTGAAGGTCACGCCCTTCTCGTCGAGCTTGCGCAGGCCGGAAAGCGACATCACCTGAAAACCGCCGCTATCGGTGAGGATCGGATGCGGCCAGCGGATCAGCTCATGCAGACCGCCAAGGCGGGCAACACGCTCCGGACCCGGCCGCAGCATCAGGTGATAGGTATTGCCGAGAATGATATCGGCCCCCAGCTCCCGCACCTGATCGAGATACATGGCCTTGACGGTGCCGACCGTGCCGACCGGCATGAAGGCGGGCGTGCGGATGACGCCGCGCGGCATGGCGACTTCGCCGAGGCGCGCGCCGCCGCTCGTGGCTTTCAGGGTGAAGGTGAATTTGTCGTGCATCAGTTTTTCCGGAACAACAGGCTGGAATCGCCATAGGAATAGAAGCGGTATCCGGTTTCGATGGCGTGCCTGTAAGCGTCACGCATCGTTTCGAGACCGCAGAAAGCCGAAACCAGCATGAACAGCGTCGATTTCGGCAGGTGGAAATTCGTCATCAGAATATCGACCGCGCGGAAGCGGTATCCCGGCGTGATGAAGATGCCGGTCGCATCCGACCATGGGTGAATGGTGCCATCTTCGGCCGCCGCACTTTCGATCAGGCGCAGCGAGGTGGTGCCGACGCAGACGATGCGCCCGCCGCGCGCCTTCACCGCATTCAGCTTGTCGGCCGTTTCCCGCGAAACATGGCCGATCTCGAAATGCATCTTGTGGTCGTCGGTATCGTCAGCCTTCACCGGGAGGAAGGTGCCTGCCCCAACGTGAAGCGTCACGAAATGCCTCTCGATACCGGCCTTGTCCAGTGCTTCGAACAGATCGGGTGTGAAGTGCAGCCCGGCGGTGGGAGCGGCAACCGCACCCTTCTCGCGGGCGTAGATGGTCTGGTAGTCCGTCTGGTCCTGCGCATCTTCCGGTCGCTTGGCGGCGATATAGGGCGGCAGCGGAATATGGCCGACCGAGGCAATCGCCTCATCCAGCACCGGGCCGGAGACGTCGAACAGCAGCGTGATCTCGCCCTCCTCGCCCTTTTCCTCGACGGTGGCTTCCAGATGGGCAAGGCCGCAGGCATTGTCCCGCTCGTAACCGAAACGGATGCGGTCGCCCTGCTTGATGCGCTTGCCGGGACGCGCGAAGGCTTTCCAGCGGGATTGATCGGCGCGCATGTGCAGCGTGGCCGAAACCGCCGTCTCCGGCGCGCCTTCGCGCAGTCGCACACCTTCAAGCTGGGCGGGAATGACGCGGGTGTCGTTGAACACCAGCGCATCGCCAGGCTTCAGGAAGGATGGCAGATCGAAGACGCGATGGTCTTCCATGCGGTTCTCATTCGGATCGACCACCAACAGGCGCGCGCTGTCGCGCGGGTTCGCCGGGCGCAGGGCAATATTTTCCTCGGGCAGATCGAAATCGAACAGGTCTACACGCATTGCAAGGGCTCTCGAAAATATCAAAACCCGCCCTCAATGGGGCGGGTGGTGGGTAGTGACAAGGCTTCGTCTAACGAGACATCATCCTCGGGCTTGTCCCGAGGATGACGGCTGAGAGGTTGGCACCCTTGTCATCAATGTGAAACGCCCCGCAGTTTCCTGCGGAGCGGGTAAACACTTTATACGCTATCCTCAGGCCGCAGAAGCGAGCTTGATGGAAACGATCGAATCGGGGTCCTTCACCGGCTCGCCGCGCTTGACCTTGTCGATGGCTTCCATGCCTTCGATGACCTGGCCCCAGACGGTGTACTGCTTGTTGAGCCACGGAGAATCCGTGAAGCAGATGAAGAACTGCGAGTTGGCGGAGTTCGGGTTCTGCGAACGGGCCATGGAGCAGGTACCGCGCACGTGCGGAATGGCGGAGAACTCGGCCTTCAGGTCCGGCTTGTCGGAGCCGCCCATGCCGGCGCGTGCCGGGTTGAAGCTTTCCGAACCCTTCTTGCCGAACTTCACGTCGCCCGTCTGGGCCATGAAGTCTTCGATGACGCGGTGGAAAACGACGCCATCGTAAGCGCCTTCCGAGACGAGTTCCTTGATGCGGGCAACGTGGCCAGGCGCAACTTCCGGAAGCAGCTGGATCACGACCTTGCCGGTCGTCGTTTCCATGATGATGGTGTTTTCCGGATCCTTGATCTCGGCCATGGTTATTCTCCTCTGTTCGGGCTCTATTGCCCTACCTTACTTCTTGCCGACGGTGACCTTGATCATCCGGTCGGGGTTGGAAACTTCGCCGTTGCTGCCCTGCCCGCGCTTGATCTTGTCCACGGCTTCCATGCCGGACACGACCTTGCCGACCACGGTATATTGGCCGTTCAGGAACGGACCGTCGGCAAACATGATGAAGAACTGCGAATTGGCGGAATTCGGATCCTGCGAGCGGGCCATGCCGACCACGCCGCGCGTGAATGGAACCTTGGAGAATTCGGCCGGAATATCCGGCAGGTCGGAACCGCCGGTGCCCGCACGCTGGGCGCTGAAGCCCTTCTCCATGTTGCCATACTGCACGTCGCCGGTCTGCGCCATGAAACCGTCGATGACGCGGTGGAAGGCGACATTGTCATAAGCGCCCTTCTTGGCCAGCGCCTCGATCTGCGCCACGTGCTTGGGCGCGACATCCGGCATCAGTTCGATGACAACGGGGCCGTCCTTCAACTGCACGGTCAGGAGTTCGGCGGCGGAAGCGAAGGTGCTGGCGGCGAGAGCGCCTGCAAACATGGCGCCGGCAAAGGCAAATCGAACGAGTTTCATCGGATTGGCTCCAGAATGTGAGGCTGAAGTCAGCGCTTCAGCTTGGCGTTGAGGGCTTCAAGCACGGCTTTCGGCACGAAGGCGTCGACATTGCCGCCCATGGCGGCGATCTGCCGGACCAATGTGGCTGTAATGGGTCGCGACGAGGTGCCGGCGGGCAGGAATACGGTCTGGATATCGGGCGCCATCTGGCGGTTCATCCCGGCCATCTGCATTTCATAATCGAGATCGGTGCCGTCGCGCAGGCCGCGCAGCAGAAGGCGCGCGCCGTGCTGGCGGGCGGCATCGACGACGAGATTATCGAAGGAGACGACTTCCATGCGGGACGCTTCGCCCGGCAGATGTTCGGCAAGCGCCCGCTTTATCAGCCCTGCCCGCTCCTCGAAGCTGAACAGCGGCGCTTTTCCGGGATGAATGCCGACCGCAACGATGACTTTCGACGCCACGTTCAGCGCCTGAATAAGCACATCCAGATGTCCGTTGGTCATCGGATCGAAGGATCCTGGATAAAAGGCAATCGTCATATCGCTCTCAGATGGTGGGCGCGTCTCGACGCTTCAGCATATGTGCCGCCTTTTGTCATGGAGAGGCACGCGGCGCAAGACTTTATAACCACCCCTCACAAGCGCGGCTGCGGCGTGAACCCGCGATGAATGGGCCGTTCAGTGCGGTTTCACAGCTATTTTGTTTAAATGCACGGCATCGGGAAACCGAAACGCCCCTCACTCGTTAAGCATCCGGAGAATTGAAAATGCTCGCCTTCATGATCGTCCTTTCGATCATCGCTTCATTCGCTGCCGAGTATATTTTTCTCGAATGACGGCCTTAGCCAGTTTCCTGAACGCCAGATGAACGAACCATTCAAGGAAGTTTCACAGGCGCGATGCTAATCGATTTTTACGATTGACGCGGAACATGTTTGGACATGGCGCGTTAAAAAAGAACCAAAGGAACGGACAGATGTTTGTAAGAGAAAAACAGTCTACTTCGGCGAAAATCAGCGTCATCAGCACCGCCTGGACAGTACTGGTTATCGCAATGGTAGCAACGACGTTTAGCCTTTATGAACAGAAGCCTGAAAAGCTGGGCCCGGATTATCCGCAGCTGACCGCCCGTTATCAGTATATGAATTACTACTGATAACGGAGAGAATTTTCTCGAAACTCCCGGAGACGATATCATGTTCACATTTCTGACAATGCTTCTTGCCCTGATCAGCGTTATGTTCGTGACATCGATGATCTCCGTGGTCGCCGAAATGCGACGTGAAGACGAGGAATTCAAGGCGATGATCCGGCGCGACCGCGCCTTCTGAGCGCGGCAGCCGGGCAGACGGCCGCTTAAAAGTGATGCTTTTCAACCGCCTGGACCTTCCGGGCGGTTTTATTTTGCGCTTCGCGGGGGCAACGCGGCGAAGATGATGGCGGAAAATCCCGCCTCCAATCACACAAGCGTTTTCAAAACCCCGTTTTTCCAAGGCAAATTCCCTTCAATTTCCGTTTGGATTGATTTAAGGAACGCCGATACGTTGCGGGCCGGACAGCCGGCGACCGCAATGACGTTCCTGTGAGGTTTGCATAACGATGCTCGATTCCCTGAGAAATGCTTCTCGAACCATGGCAGCCAAGCTGCTGCTTCTCCTGCTTGTTGTCTCTTTTGGCATCTGGGGCGTTTCCGCATCGCTTGTCACCGCCAATTCCCACGCCGTCATGACGGTGGGCGACCAGACGGTCAGCCCGGAGGAATTCCGCCTCGCCTATCAGCGCCAGATTTCCGATCTCAGCCGCCAGTTCGGCACAAGGCTGACGACCGAGCAGGCCAAGGCCTTCGGCATCGACCGCCAGGTGTTCAGCCAGCTTGCGGCCGGTGCAGCGCTTGACGAGCTGGCCTCGAAGATGAATCTCGGCCTTTCGGAAAACCGCCTCGCCAATCTCATCGCCGAAGACCCGGCCTTCAAGGCGGTCAACGGCCAGTTCGACCGCAATCTCTTCAGCGAGCGCCTGCGCAATTCCGGTTTCCGCGAGGATGACTATATCAAGGAACGCAGCAAGGTGGCCGTCCGCAGCCAGATCGTCGAAGCCGTTTCCGACGGTTTTGCCGCGCCGCAGGTGCTGGTGGATGCGCTGAAGCAATATCGCAACGAGCAGCGCGCCGTCGATTACGTCATTCTTTCGAACGCCGTCATTCCGCCGGTCAAGGCGCCGGGCGACGACGTGCTTGCCCCCTGGTTCGAAACCAACAAGACGAAATATCGCGCGCCCGAGTTCCGCAAGTTCACCTATGTGAAGCTTGAGCCGTCCGATATCGCCGATCAGGCAGCCGTCACCGACGCCCAGATCGCCGATTATTATAACAGCCACAAGGATAGCTTCCGCACCGCCGGCCGCCGCACGGTGGAGCAGCTGACCTTCCCCGAAAAGGAAATGGCGGAGGCCGCCGCCGAGCAGATCCGCCTCGGCAACACCACCTATGACCAGGTGGTGAAGGATCAGGGCAAGACCGCTTCCGACGTGACCCTCGGCGAATTCACCAGGGATACCATCCCCGATCAGTCGATTGCCGAGGCCGCTTTCGCCATCCAGAAGGATGGCGGCGTATCGCCGGTGGTCCAGGGTTCCTTCGGCCCCGTCCTCCTGCGCGTCACCGGCATCAAGCCGGAAACGACCCGCACGCTGGAAGAGGCGAAGGAAGATATCCGCAAGGACCTCGCCACCGCCGCCGCTGCGGAAGAAATCACCAATGTTCACGACCGTTACGAGGATCTGCGCGCCGGCGGTTCTTCACTCGCCGATGCCGCAACTCAGCTGAACCTGAAACCCGTCACCATCGCCGCCATCGACGCTTCCGGCCTCGATGAAAAGGGCGATGCGGTTCAGGGCCTGCCCTCCCCGCAGCTCGCGCAGGAGGTCTTCAAGACCGAACCCGGCACGGAAGCGCTGCCGATCAATCTCGGCCGTGAAGGCTACATCTGGTTCGATGTCGACCAGATCATCGCCGCCCGCGACCGCACACTTGCCGAAGTTCGCGACGATGTCGTGGCTGACTGGACGGCGGAGCAGCAGCGCAACGCGCTTGCCGCCAAGGCCGAGGAACTGAAGGCGCGCGTCGAAAAGGGCGACACGCTGGAAACCGTGGCCGGTGAGCTGAGCCTTGCCGTCGAACAGAAGTCCGGCCTGCGCCGCAACAGCGAAGACGCCATTTTCGGCCAGCAGACGATCGCGGCGGTCTTCTCCGGCGCGGAGGGCAAGGTGGGCACGGCGGCCGATGCCGACGGTTCCAGCCGTATCCTCTTCAAGGTCACCTCGGTCGACACCAATGCGCCTGCCGACGCGCTCGCCAATGACGACCAGCAGTTCGCCGCCATTGCCCGCGCGGCCGGCGACGACATGCTGGACCAGATGGTCAACCGCCTGCAGAATGACTATGGTGTCACCATCAATCAGGCCCTCGCCGATCAGGCGATGGTCGGCTTCTAACGCGGGGGGCGACAAGATGGCCGAACTGAAGCCGCTGATCGCCAAGGTCGCCAATGGAGAAAGCCTGAACCGCGAGGAATCGCGGGCGGCTTTCGACATTCTGATGTCGGGCGAAGCCACGCCGTCGCAGATCGGCGGTTTCCTGATGGCGCTGCGCGTGCGCGGGGAAACGGTGGACGAAATCGTCGGCGCCGTCTCCTCCATGCGCTCCCGCATGCTGCCGGTTTCCGCCCCCGCCAATGCCATCGATATCGTCGGCACCGGCGGTGACGGCATCGGCACCTATAATATCTCGACGCTCGCCTCGATCATCGTCGCCGGCACGGGCCTGCCGGTCGCCAAGCACGGCAACCGGGCGCTGAGCTCCAAATCCGGCACGGCGGATGCGCTCTCCGCGCTCGGCGTGAAGCTCGATATCGGTCCGGAACTCATCGCCCGCTGCATCAGTGAGGCGGGTCTCGGTTTCATGTTCGCGCAGCTCCACCATTCGGCCATGCGCCATGTCGGCCCAAGCCGCGTCGAACTCGGCACGCGCACAATCTTCAACCTGCTCGGCCCCCTCTCCAACCCGGCGGGCGCCAAACGGCAACTGCTCGGCGTCTTTTCGCCGCGCTGGCTGGTGCCGCTTGCCGAAGTGCTGCGCGATCTGGGTTCGGAAAGCATCTGGGTCGTGCATGGCGACGGCATGGACGAGGTGACGACCACGGGCGTTACCCATGTCGCAGCACTGGAAAATGGCAAGATCCGCACCTTCGACCTGACGCCGAAGGATTTCGGTGTCGAGCCCGCTTCCATGGAAGATCTGAAGGGCGGAGACGGCATTGCCAATGCGGCGGCGCTGCGCGAGGTTCTGTCCGGCAAACGCAACGCCTATCGTGACGTGTCGCTGTGCAATGCGGCCGCAGCACTGGTTATCGCCGGCAAGGCCGAAACCCTGTCTCAGGCGATGGCGATCGTCAGCGAGGCGCTGGACAGCGGCAAGGCCGCAGCCGCGCTCGACCGTCTGGTTGCCGTGTCCAACGAGGATCAGGAATGAGAGCGAGATCATGAGCGACATTCTGAAAAAGATCGAAATTTACAAGCGCGAGGAAATCGCCGCCGCCAAGGCGAAGGTTTCGCTGGCCGACCTGAAGGCCATGGCCGCAGGCCAGAGCACACCGCGCGGTTTCTACAGGGCGCTCCGGACAAAGCAGGCCGAAGGCAAGTTCGGCCTGATCGCCGAAATCAAGAAGGCCAGCCCCTCCAAGGGCCTCATCCGTCCGGATTTCGATCCGCCGGCGCTGGCCGCCGCCTATGAAGCCGGTGGCGCCGCCTGTCTTTCGGTGCTGACGGATAGCCCAAGCTTTCAGGGCGCCCCGGAATTCCTGACCGCCGCCCGCAATGCCTGCGCCCTGCCGGCGCTGCGAAAGGATTTCATGTTCGAGACCTATCAGGTGCATGAGGCCCGCGCCTGGGGCGCGGACTGCATTCTCCTCATCATGGCCTCGCTGTCCGACGACGAGGCGAAACGCCTTGAAGACGAGGCTTTCGCGCTCGGCATGGATGTGCTGGTGGAAGTGCATGATGAGGAAGAAACGGAACGGGCGCTAAAGCTCGCCTCGCCGCTTCTCGGCATCAACAACCGCAACCTGCGCACCTTCGAAGTCAGCCTCGAAACCAGCGAGAAGCTCGCAGGCCTCGTGCCGGCGGAAAAGCTGCTGGTCGGCGAAAGCGGCATCTTCACCTTCGAGGATTGTAAGCGTCTCGAAAAAAGCGGCATCGGCACCTTCCTCGTCGGCGAAAGCCTGATGCGCAAGGACGATGTGACAGCGGCCACCAAAGCGCTGCTGACCGGCCAATCCGGCATTCTGGCAGCGGAATAATGCACCGATGAGCGAAGCGGGAAAGCTCACCCATATCGATGCCGGCGGCGAAGCGCATATGGTCGATGTCGGCGACAAGGCCGAGACCGTCCGTGTTGCCGTCGCCGAAGGCTTCGTGAAGATGAAGCCGGAAACGCTGGCGCTCATCCGCGAGGGCAACGCCAAGAAGGGCGATGTCATCGGCACTGCACGCCTCGCCGGCATCATGGCCGCCAAGCAGACGGCAAACCTCATCCCCCTCTGCCATCCGCTGATGCTGACAAAGGTGGCGGTGGATATTACCGAAGACGCCGCCCTGCCCGGCCTGCGGGTCGAAGCGCTGGTAAAACTGTCCGGCAAGACCGGCGTGGAGATGGAAGCGCTGACCGCCGTATCCATCGCCTGCCTGACGATCTATGACATGGCCAAGGCCGCCGACAAGGCGATGGAAATCGTCAATATCCGCCTTCTGGAAAAGAGCGGCGGCAAATCCGGCGATTTCCGGCGACAGGAGACGTGAATGAAACCGCTGCTGCCCGTGGATGAGGCCATAAGACGCCTTCTGGAGGCAGCGGTTCCGGTGACCGAAAGCGAAACCCTGCCGCTTACCGAATGCGATGGCCGGGTTCTTTCGGCCGATCTCAGTGCACGCCTCACCCAGCCCCCCTTCGATGCCTCGGCCATGGACGGTTATGCGCTGCGCAGCGCCGATGCGGCGGAGATCGGCTCGGTCCTCACCGTCATCGGTCAGGCCGCCGCCGGCCATGCTTTTACCGGCACGGTGGGTGAAGGCCAGGCCGTGCGCATCTTCACCGGCGCGCCCGTGCCGCAGGGTGCGGACACCGTTCTCATTCAGGAAGATGCCGAAGTGCTGGAGGGCGGAAAAATCCGCACCGCCTTCGACGTCACCGCCGGGCGACATATCCGCCCGCGCGGACAGGATTTTGCCGAAGGCGAAGCGGCCCTGAAGGCCGGGCGGGAACTCGGTTTCACCGACCTGACGCTCGCGGCGGCTATGAACCATGCCGCGCTCACCGTCTATCGCAGGCCGCGCATCGCCATCCTCGCCACCGGCGATGAGTTGCTGCCGCCGGGAAGCGCGCCGCAGCCCGCCCAGATCATCGCCTCCAACACCTTCGGCGTCGCAGCCCTTGCCCGGCAGGCCGGGGCCGAGGTTATCGATCTCGGCATCGTCGCCGATAATGACAGGCTGATCCGCGCCGCCATCGGCAAGGCGGTCGCGGCGAAGGTCGATGTGCTGGTGACGCTCGGCGGCGCCTCCGTCGGCGACCATGACCTCGTTCAGGCAGCCTTGAAGGCGGAAGGCATGCAGCTCGATTTCTGGCGCATTGCCATGCGTCCGGGAAAACCGCTGATGGTCGGGTCCATCGGCGCCATGCAGGTTCTGGGCCTGCCCGGAAACCCGGTTGCCAGCCTTGTCTGCGGCCTACTGTTCCTCGAACCGCTGCTCCGCAGCATCGCCCGCCGCGCACCGCTGCAACGCACGACGACCGCCCGCACCGCCACGCCGTTGAAAGCGAATGATCACCGGCAGGATTATCTGCGCGCCCGTTTCAGCACGGACGAAAACGGCCTGCTGGTGGCAGAAGCCCATTCGAAGCAGGATTCATCGATGATGAAGATATTGGCCCATTCCGACGGCTTGATCGTGCGCCCGCCGAATGCGCCGGCGGCGGCGGCCGGGGCGGAATGCGCGGTCATCAGGCTGAGATCCTGACACGCAGGCGATACGGCCGGACCTGCGGCCGGCAACATAACTGGCCTCTTCCTGAACCTTACCGAATGTTTGCCGCGCCGTCACTAAACGGCACCGCCGCGTGCCGCATGGCACGGGAACCGAAGACAAGACTGTAACATTCCTGTATCACGACAGGAATGATAAAAAAAAACGCGTATAGGCGGGATTTCCACGAATTCAAAAACCACCATGGCTTTCCGTCGCGGAATTATTTCTACATATTGTTGTGCCAAAATAAATCACACGAATCCCGTTATTGGGATTGACAGAATAAATACGATGCTGTCACCAAGGCGAATAGTAGAGGTAAAAATTTCCGGAATTCTTCAGAATGAAAATTACTTATATTTATCAATTAAATAAGATAAAAAGTGACGGAAATGAAGTTTCCGGGCACAAAAATTAGTTTCCCATAAATTAAGCTTTCCAAAACGACCTTCATAATAATAATCATAGTCGATAAGCAGACTCACTGGAGTTTCTTGATGAACACGGCATCCACGCCCAAAACCACGGGGCCCGACATTGCCGGGCAGATTGCCTATGCCATGCGGAGCATGGGTGTTTCGCCGATCCCGCGTAACTACAGCCTCTTTTACGAAGCCTATATCGGTTCGAACCCTGCCCTGACGAAGGATCTGGCAGCGCTTGGAAACCGGGTCACGCAGGAGGATCTGGACGAGCTGTCCTCACGTTACGGGGAAGGCAATCCCGCCCGGTCCGTCGACGATGCCCATGAGAAGCTCAGACGCGAACTGGAGGGCCTTCTGGGCACGCTGAGGCGCGAACAATCCTCCATCGAGAACTACAACAGGATTCTCGGCGAAACGCGCCAGCGCATCGATGACAAGAATGCCGCCAGCAGCAATATTCTGAGGAACGCGATTTCACTACTGGCCGAGGCCACCGGCTCGAAGATCATCGACGGCGAAAAGACCTTCAACGATGTCAACCGCCATGCCGAGGAAATGCATCAGGTGCGTCTTGAGCTGGATGAGTACAAGCGCATCGCCAATACGGATTCGCTGACGCGCCTGTCCAACCGGCGCGCTTTCGACGACCGGCTGGCATCCATCTATGACAGCTCCATCGGCCTGCAATATACCACGCTCGTCCTGCTCGATATCGATCATTTCAAGCGGATCAACGACACTTTCGGCCATCCGGTCGGCGACAAGATTCTCGCCACCGTCGCCTCGGTCATCCGCGCCAATGTCCGCAAGGATGGTTTTGTCGCCAGAAGCGGCGGAGAGGAATTCGCCATCATTCTGGACGGCAATACGCCGGAAGAGGTGATGGTGATGTGCGAGCGCATCCGCCTGTCGCTGGAAAGCACGCCCTTCCGCAATTCGAGATCGGGCGCCGACTACGGCACGGTGACGATCTCCCTCGGCTTCGCTTCCGCCGCACAGGCCACCAACCCGAGCGAGCTTTACGGCCATGCCGACACCGCGCTCTACCATGCCAAGGAAACCGGCCGGAACCGCTCCGTCTATTACGAGGACGGCATGCAGAAGAACTATACCGGCAAGAACTGGCTGATTTATCGGACGTAAGGATGGTGGTGTGTGCACCACTATCTCCTCCGTCATGCCGGACTTGATCCGGCATCCAGTCACGGCGCGTCTGCGCCGTGAAAAAAGCCTCTTGCGATCAAGGAATTGATCGCGCTAGACCCCGGATCCAGTCCGGGGTGACGGAGTGAGGCGCTCCGTTTTCGCCAATGGCGTAAGCCATGCGAGGATTACCTCAGCGGTCCGATGGTCGGTTGTTACTGCGCCTCACCACATGGTCTTCGCCGCCCGCGCCGCCCATTCCCGGTCATAGGTCTCCTGATCGAATTCCGCCTTGGCCGCCTTGAGCAGAAGACCGGGTGTCGGAAGCGAGGCCGGGTCGACGAAATTATCGGGGTTCCATAGTTCCGAGCGCATCAGCGCCCGGGCGCACTGGAAATAGACTTCATCGATTGTCACCACGATGACGGTGCGCGGATGTTTGCCGTCCATCTCGAAGCTTTCCAGCAGATCCGGATCGACGGAGACCACAGCACGGCCGTTAATGCGCATCGTCGTATTCGAGCCGGGTATCAGGAACATCAGCGCCATGCGCGGATCGCGCACGATGTTCAGAAGCGAATCCACGCGGTTATTGCCGCGCCAGTCCGGCAGAAGCACCGTCCTGTCATCCGCCACCCGGACCACGCCACCCTTGTCGCCGCGCGGCGAACAGTCCATGCCTTCCGGCCCGACCGTCGCCAACGCCAGAAAGGGCGAAGTCTCGATCATCAGCCGGTATTCGGCCGTCAGCGTGGCCGTCACCTTGGCGATCGATGCCTCGCTCGTGCCGTCATAGATGGCCTTCAATTCCTCAACCGTGCGAATGATCGTCATGTGCGTTCCTATCCCTGCCAATTCCCTCTGTCGCCGCCGAAAGACCGGGGCGTCTTATTCCTCTGCCGCTTCCGCCTTTTCCCGCTCGGCCCGCTCGCGCGCGGTGCGGGCGGCAACGAGGTCGGCCGGCTGGGCATTGCCACGGATCAGCGAACGGCCGGCATAGATGCCGCCGACGACTTCCATGGCGAAACGCTCCTCGTCGCGGTCGCGGAATTCTTCCACCAGACGCGCGGCGTCTTCCCGCTCCTCACCTATGGCGCCCAGCACTTCCTCGCTGAAATTCAGCGCCGATTCCAGCGTTTCGCGGATCTGGTAATCGACGCCGGCCTTCAGCAGATCGATGGCATGGCCGCGGTCGTAAGCACGGGCGAGAACGGGCACCAGCGGGAATTCGTGCTTGACGATCTCCGCGATCCTGACGGCCGCCTCCTTGTCGTCGACGCAGATAAGCACGGCACGCGCCGTGCTCGCACCGGCAGCATGCAGGATTTCCGCCCGCGAACCGTCGCCATAATAGACCTTGAAACCGAATTCCGCCGCATCGCGCACGAAGTCCGCATCCTTGTCGATCAGCGACAGCGTATAGCCCCGCGCCAGAAGCGGCTGGCTGACGATCTGGCCGAAACGGCCGAAGCCGATAAGGAGAATGCTGCCCTCGACATTTTCAGGCACGTCGAGATCGTCGGTATTGGGAACCGCCGCCGGCACCAGCCGGTCATGCAGGATGACCATCAGCGGCGTCAGCACCATGGAGATGATGATGGTCGCCGTCAGGATGGCGTTCGCCTCCCGGTCGAGAATGCCGGCGCTGACGGCGGCAGAATAGAGCACGAAGGCGAATTCGCCGCCCTGCGCCATCAGCACCGCCCGTTCCAGGCTTTCGCGCCGGGTGGTGCCGAGCGCCCGCGCCACGCCATAGATCAGGAAGGCCTTGAGCAGCATGTAGCCCGCAACGCTGATGACCACGAGTTGCCAGTTGGAGGCGATGACGGCAAGATCGATCGCCATGCCGACGCCGAGGAAAAACAGGCCGAGCAGAATGCCGCGGAACGGCTCGATATCCGCCTCCAGCTGATGGCGGAAGGAGGATTCCGACAGCAGCACGCCGGCCAGAAACGCGCCCATGGCCATGGAAAGGCCACTCACCTGCATCAGAAGCGCCGAACCCAGCACCACCAGCAGCGCCGCGGCCGTCATCACCTCCCGCGCGCCGGAAGCCGCGAGCAGGCGAAAGAACGGGTTGAGAAGATAACGCCCGGCAAGGATGAGCGCGCCGACGGCGGCAAGCGCGATGCCGACGGAAGCCCAGCGCTCCGACGCCGTGACATGTTCGCCGCCCGAACCGAGGAAAGCGACAAGCGCCAGCAGCGGCACGATGGCCAGATCCTCGAACAGCAGGATGGCGATGATGCGCTGGCCTTTCAGGCTGGACATGCTGTTGCGCTCCTGCAGCATCTGCATGACGATCGCCGTCGATGTCAGCACGAAACCGGTGCCGGCGACGAAGGACATGATGACGGGAAAGCCGAGACCGACGCCGATCAATGTCAGGCCCGCCATGCAGACCAGCACCTGCAGCGCCCCCAGCCCGAAAATATCCTGCCGCATCGACCACAGCCGCGACGGCTGCATTTCAAGGCCGATGATGAACAGGAACATCACCACGCCGAGTTCCGCTATATGCAGAATGGCCTGCGAATCGGAGAAAAAACCAAGACCGTAAGGCCCGATCACCAGGCCGGCGGCCAGATAGCCGAGCACCGAACCGAGGCCGATACGCTTGAAGATCGGCGCGGCGACAACGCCCGCCGCCAGCAACACGACCACCTGGGCCAGATCATTTCCGTTCGCTTCTACAGCCACACGCCACCCCGTTTAAATAGTGAGACAAGAGCTTTGCCCTCGTCCGATTATCGGCAACGCGCAAGAACATTTCCTCCGTCATGCCGGACTAGATCCGGCATCCAGCCACGGCGCGTCTGCGCCATGAAAGGACTCTCCCGCGATCAAGGACTTGATCGCGCTGGCCCCCGGATCAAGTCCGGGGTGACGAAGCGCGGATGCAACAACGTTGCCAAACGCACCAGTTCTTCAACCCCTTTGCCATCATTCTCACAAGGGCGCTTCCCTCGATGTTTTCTCTACCGGTATCGCGGTTCCCTGCTCAAGCCCTTTTCGGCAAGCTGCCGCTCATAATCCGCAAACAGCGCATCCCCGGTCTCACCCAGTTCCTTCAGATATTTCCAGGTGTAGATGCCGCTATCGTGGCCATCATCGAAAACGATGCGAACCGCATAATTGCCGGTGGCGACCATGGAACGGATGGTAACATCGCGTTTGCCGGGCACTGTGACCTTTTGTCCCGGCCCATGGCCCTGCACCTCGGCCGAGGGCGAAAGCACACGCAGCATCTCGGCCTGAAGGCGGTAAACGCTTCCATCATCGAAGGAAACGGTCAGTTCGCGCCGGTCTTTCGACACAAGCAGCTCGGTCGGCCAGGCATCGCTCATTTTTCACTTCCGCAAGCTCGTCATATGCGTCAGAATTACGGACTTGCCTCACGATAGGCAAGCCACTACATCAGCTAATAGAGCACACATTTGGCGTGTGTGCCCGGCGCAAGGCGCATTGAGGATGGAGACGTGAACGGTTTCTCCGGCTCGCTTGAAGAAGCGAAAACCCTGACGGAAAACAGCACACCGATGGTGGACCCTTTCGGCCGCGCCATCACCTATCTGCGCGTTTCCGTCACCGACCGCTGCGATTTCCGCTGTACCTATTGCATGTCCGAACACATGACCTTCCTGCCGAAGAAGGACCTTCTGACGCTCGAAGAACTCGACCGGCTCTGTTCCGTCTTCATAACGCGCGGCGTGCGCAAGCTGAGGCTGACCGGCGGCGAGCCGCTGGTGCGCAAGAACATCATGTCGCTGGTAAGGAACCTCGGTCGGCACGTGCACACAGGCGCGCTCACCGAGCTGACGCTGACCACCAACGGCTCGCAGCTTGCGAAATTCGCCGCGGAACTCGCCGATTGCGGCGTGCGCCGCATCAACGTGTCGCTCGATACGCTCGACCGCGACAAATTCCGCCACATCACCCGCTGGGGCGATCTCGACCGCGTCATGGAGGGGCTCGACGCCGCCCAGGCCGCGGGCATCAAGGTCAAGCTGAACGCGGTGGCGCTGAAGGCCTTCAACGACGCCGAGATTCCCGATCTCATGCGTTTTGCCCATGGTCGCGGCATGGACCTGACGGTCATCGAAACCATGCCGATGGGCGAGATCGAGGAAGACCGGACAGACCGCTACCTGCCGCTTTCGCAGTTGCGCGCCGATCTGGAAAAGAGCTTCACACTTATCGACAGCGATTACCAGACCGGCGGTCCCGCCCGTTACGTGACGGTGAAGGAAACCGGAGGCCGGCTCGGCTTCATCACGCCGATGACGCATAATTTCTGCGAAAGCTGCAATCGCGTCCGCCTCACATGCACCGGCACGCTTTATATGTGCCTGGGCCAGGATGACGCCGCCGATCTGCGCACCGCGCTGCGCGCCTCCGACAGCGACGCCTATCTTTCCAGCGCCATCGATGAAGCCCTTCTGCGCAAGCCGAAGGGGCATGATTTCATCATCGACCGCACCCACAACCGGCCTGCCGTCTCCCGCCATATGAGCATGACCGGCGGCTGAGCGACGGCTGAAACTGTTTCTCGTCCACCCACCCATATAAACGGTTGAAATGCCGGCTGTGCCGTGCCACGTCTCTTTACATGGAGGAATGCGCGGTCACGCCGGAAAGGCGGCCCAAATCGCCCCGAAAGGGCGGGCGGGAAAACCGCGCATGGTCTGGGATATTTTGGAATGGCATTGACGGACAATACGCGCGGCGCCCTATTCATGGCGCTCGCCATGGCAAGCTTCACGGCCAATGACGCCCTGACGAAATCCGTCACCCCCTATATCAACACCGGCCAGATTATGTTCGTCCGCGGCATCATGACGGTGGTGCTGATCTACATCGCCGCCCGCCATTTCGGCGCGCTCCGGCCGCTGAAAACCCTCCTGCGCCCCATCATCATCCTGCGCTGTCTCTGCGAGGTAACGGCGGCCGTGCTCTACCTGACGGCGCTGGGCCTTATCGAATTCTCCAATGCTTCGGCCATATTGCAGTCCCTGCCCCTGGTGGTGACGCTGGGTGCGGCGCTGTTCCTGCGCGAACCCGTGGGCTGGCGGCGCTGGGTGGCGATCATCGTCGGTTTTATCGGCGTGCTCATCATCATCAGGCCCGGCCCCGAAGGCTTCACGCCGGGTGCGCTTCTGGTCGTCGCATCGCTCGCCGTCACCGCCGCGCGCGATCTGCTGACCCGGAAAATGTATGCCGATGTGCCCTCGCTCGCCATCACCGTCATCACCGCCTCCGTCAACATGGCGGTGGGCGGCCTGCTGATCGTGCCCTTCGGCGGCTGGCAACCGATGAACTTCATGATCGTGTCGCATCTGGCCGCTTCGGCCATTCTGGTGCTGGTCGGTTATCAGGCGATCATACTGTCGATGAGATCAGGCGAAATCTCCTTCGTCGCGCCGTTCCGTTATACCGGCCTACTCTGGGGTTTCATGATCGGCGTGTTCTTCTTCAACGAAAAGATCGACAATTACACCATCGTCGGCGCCATGATCGTCATCGGTTCGGGCCTTTATACCTTCTACCGCGAAAGCCTGCGCAAGCGCTCGCAGATGGCCAAGCGCGCAGCCGCCACACCTACCGCCGCAACCACGGTACGGCCGGCTTCCGTAACGAAAGCTGCCGTTACGGAAGAGGCGGGAGAATGACATGAACAGCGGCCGTTTTCTCGACAGGACCACCCCGCCCCACATCATCACGCTGGTCGTCATCGCCGGCGTTGCGGCGCTGTGCATGAATGTGTTTCTGCCCTCGCTTGCGGCCATGGCGGTTTATTTCGAGACCGACTACGCGGTGATGCAATTTGCCGTTTCGGGTTATCTTGCCGCCACCGCCTGCCTGCAGCTCATCATCGGCCCGCTTTCCGATCTCTTCGGACGCCGCCCGGTCATGCTGGCGAGCATCGCCATCATGATCGTCGCAACGCTCGTCTGCATGCTGGCGCCCAATATCACCGTCTTCATGATCGGGCGCGTCGCGCAGGCGGCCGTCGTTTCCGGCTTCGTGCTGGCGCGCGCCATCGTGCGCGACATGGTGCCGATGGAACAGGCGGCCTCGATGATCGGCTACGTGACCATGGGCATGTCCGTGGTACCGATGGTGGGGCCGACGGTTGGCGGGTTGCTTAACGACATTTCCGGCTGGCAGTCGAGCTTTGCCCTCCTCTCCCTGCTCGGCGTCGGCATTCTGGTGCTCGCCTGGTTCGATCTCGGCGAAACCAACCACAATAAGTCGGCGAGCTTTTCGCAGCAGTTTCACGCCTGGCCGGAACTGCTGCGCTCGCCGCTGTTTTGGGGTTATGCGCTGACCTCGACCTTCTCATCGGGCATGTTCTTCTCCTTCCTCGGCGGTGCGCCCTTTGTCGGCAGCGTGCTTTACGGGCTTGCGCCGGCCATGCTCGGCCTGCAATTCTTCTTCATGGCCAGCGGTTACATGCTCGGCAACTTCATCTCCGGCCGTTATGCCAGCGAAATCGGCATTACCCGCATGATGCTGTCGGGCAATGTCATCGCCATTGCGGGCATCGCCACGACCATGCTGCTGATCTCCGCCGGGGCGGAAAGCGCCTATGCGTTTTTCGTGCCGCTCGCCTTGATCGGCGTCGGCAACGGCGTGACACTGCCAAGCGCCAATGCCGGCATGGTCAGCGTCCAGCCGCATCTGGCCGGCTCCGCCTCCGGCCTCGGCGGCGCGATGACCATCGGCGGCGGCGCAGCCCTCTCGGTGCTCGCCTCCTCGGTCCTGTCCAGGGAGGACGGAACCTGGCCGCTTCTTCTGGTGATGCTGGCGACCGGCCTTGTCGCCCTCCTCACCACCTATGTCGTAAGGCTGCAGGAAAAGCGGGAATGAGGGCCCCATTCGAAATACCCGGTCTCGTGCTCGCCGGCGGGCTTTCGCGGCGCATGGGCAGCAACAAGGCGATGGTGCAGCTGGGCGATGCGCCCCTCATCTCCCATGTCATCAGCCGCATCACGCCGCAGGTCTCAGATGTCACCATCAACGCGGCCACTGGCTGGGCGGAGAGTTTCGGCCTGCCGCTGCTGCCCGATACGCTGAACGGCCATGCCGGGCCGCTTGCGGGTATTCTGGCCGGCATGCGCCATTTCCAGCACCGCGGGGATGCGGCGAGCCACTTCCTGACGGCGCCCGCCGACAGCCCGTTTTTCCCGGACGATCTCGTGGCGCGGCTTTGCGAACACCTGTCGGACAATGCAATCGTCATCGCCGCCTCCAGCGGCCAGCTTCACCCGGTTTTTGCGCTGTGGCCGCTGGCGCTGGCCGACGATCTCGAGGCGTGGCTGAAGAACGATGCGAACCGGCGCATCCGCGCCTATCTCGCCCGCCATGTCACCCTCGGCGTGGCCTTCCCGCCGCTGGAAACGGCAAAGGGCAGCCTCGATCCGTTCTTCAACATCAACACGCCGGATGAACTGGCGCTGGCGCGCAGCTATCTGGAGAACCTGCAATCATGACGGCACAAAAGGTCTTCGGCATCGCCGGCTGGAAGAACTCGGGCAAGACCGGCCTTGCGGTCCGTATCGTCACCGAGCTGACGGCGCGCGGCTACCGCGTCTCCACCATCAAGCACGCCCATCATGATTTCGATATCGACAAGGTCGGCGCGGATAGCTGGCGTCACCGCCAGGCCGGTGCACACGAGGTCACCATCGTTTCCGGCACCCGCTTCGCCATCATGCATGAATTGCGCGGCGAACCGGAACCCTCCTTCGAGGATATCCTCGCCCGCCTCGCCCCCTGCGATCTGGTGCTGATCGAAGGCTACAAATACGAGCCGGTGCCGAAGATCGAAGCACGCCGGCTGGAGGCCGCCAAGACCGAACCGCTTGCGCCGCTCGATCCGCATATCGTCGCCATTGCCGCAGATCATGCGGTAACGGACACGACCCTCCCCGTTTTCGATCTCGATGATACCGCGACGATTGCCGATTTCATCGAGAAGACGGTGGGGCTGGTGAGGGCATGAACAGGCATTGGAACGGAATGACTTCCTCCTTCCTCGTCCGGGCTCCCTCCCCACTTCCGTCATACCGGCCTTGAGCGGGTATCCAGCCAGCCCAAATCCTTGGGCTGAAAGGAGTCCTTCTCGCCGCGCAGACGCGCGTCGGCTGGATGCCGGATCAGGTCCGGCATGACGGAGGAGATGTGCCATGAAGCCGAAACCCACAACGCCTGCCGCAGCGACGACGCAATCTCCCGCGAAAACGCACCCCAAAAATGAAAAAGCCGGGCTCTTCACCCGGCTTCATCATTCCTTGAGACGCAATACCTATTCAAGGAAACTGGAGGGGTTCACCGGCGTCGCATCCTTGCGAACTTCGAAGTGAACTTGCGGACGCTTGGCGCTGCCGGTCATGCCCGATGTGGCGATTGTCTGACCACGCTGGACCTTCTGGCCGCGCTGCACGTCGAGATTGGCGGCGTTGCCGTAAACGGTGACCTTGCCGTCGTCATGACGGACGAGAACCGTGTTGCCGAGCTGCTTGAGGCCATTGCCCGCATAGATGACCACGCCGTTTTCGGCGGCCTTGATCGGCGTGCCTTCCGGAACGGAGATGTTGATGCCATCGTTGCGGCTGCCTTCGACATTGTCGCCGAAATTGTTGATGACCGCGCCGCGAACCGGCCAGCGATATTTGCCGATGCCCGTGGATTCCGGTGCGACGGAAGCCATGTCGGCCTTCTTTTCGATGTCGCTGACACTGGCGGTGGCCGGTGTGGCGGGCGCAGTCGGAGCCGCGGCGGCAGCCGGTGCCTTGTATGGCTCAGGCTTGGCCGATGCGGTTTCGACCGGCTTGGCCGCTTCCTTGGCGGGAACGGAAGCCGTCTTGATGGCATCCGTCGAAGCGCCCGGCATGTTGAGCGTCTGGCCGACGCGGATGCTTTCGTTGCTGAGACCGTTTGCCGCCTTGAGGGCAGCGACCGACACGCCGTTTTCGCGGGCGATCTTCGCCAGGCTATCGCCCGGCTGAACCTTGTAGCCGCCGGTGGGCGGCAGCGGCTTGCCGCCGGGAGGCGTCAGCTTGCCGGTCTCGGAGGAAACCTTGTCACGGGCGGCGGCCTGCGACGGCAGCACGGCCACGTTCCCTTCAGGACTACGCAGCGGAGTCGGCTGGTCGCCATTGCGGTTGAGTGCGATATCGCCGGCCGCGTCCTTGGCGGCATTGCGGACCTGACCGAACTTCGGAATGAGGATCGACTGGCCGGCCTGCGCGGCGGAAGCGGTCTTCAGACCGTTGACGCGCAGCAGTTCCTTTTCCGGAACGCCGTAGCGGTTGGAGAGGGTCGCGATGCTTTCGCCGGGACGCAGGGTCACGGAGGAAGCGCCATCGGTGTGCCAGCCATTCTTGTCGGAACGAACGGTTGCGGTCGTCAGATTGTCGGCAACGGGAGCGGCAGCCTGCCGGGCGGGCGCAGCAAGCGACGGCGCGGCCTTGGGCTGAGCTGACGGGAAAGGCTGGGCCATGGCTTCGTTGCGGGTCGACGGATCGCGGCTTGCCACCGCCGTCGGCGCCGACAGCTCGGAACGCTGCACCGGAGAGGCCGAAGCCGAGCGGGCCGTGGAAGGCTGAACGCCGCCATAACCACCCGACTGCGGATAGGAATTGCCCGCCATGTTCTGGTTGGCATAACCGCCCTGCGGTGCGGCAGAGGCGTAACCGCCATTCATGTCGCCCTGCGGAACCGGGGCCTGCCCGTAAGCACCGCCGCCCTGACGGGCAGGAATTGACGCCGTGGTCATCTGATCCGGTCCACTGGAAAAGAGGCCGCTGAACCGCGTTGCATCCGAGCTACAGCCCGTTGCGACGCTTGCCAGCAATGCCGCTGCGAACATTTTTGCGACTGATTTTCCGATTTTAGACGAATGTCTCATACGCATGACTCGATCTACACTGACGCCAACCCGCCGCATCGAGATCGATCCGGCACAAATTTCACTTCTTGCAAGGCCCATTTCCCGAGGTGGGGAAAACCATGCGTCGATGTTTATGATTAAAGCGCGTTAGTGTTACCACGCCGTTAAAACGTTAAGCCGTTCGGCGCTTTTTTGACACTTCGATAACCATGACGAAAACCGGATGCGTCATGTTGATACAATAATGATATTGAAAATCAGATAGTTGCGGCAATTCAGAACATTAGGAGACAAAAATAGAATGTCTCCAAAATTTTCATTTTGTCACAAATGACGCGCAATATGGGTGCTGAGCGGCAGATAAGGCGCCTCGAACAGCTCTTCCTTCTCGAAGCGGCTGCCGGTCTTGGAGAAGCGCGTCATCACGCAACGCTCGTCTTCGAGAATGATCGGCGCGATCATCATGCCGCCCGAAACGATCTGTTCGGCAAAGAAGCGGGGCATGGTGGTGAAGGCGGCGGTGGAAACGATTCGGTCGAAGGTGCCCTCGCCCACGAGGCCGTTGCTGCCATCCGCCTGGCGGATGACGACATTGCGGATGGAAAGATCGTCGAGACAGTTCTGCGCCTGCTGCACCAGCGTCTTGTAACGCTCCAGCGAAAAAACGCGCTCCACCCGGCGCGCGATGATAGCGGTCATGAAACCGCTGCCCGTGCCGATTTCCAGCACGCGCTGGCCGGGTTTCAGCTGCAGGCGGGCAAGAATCTTCACCGCCATGTCGGCGCCTTCCATGAAGGCGCCGCAGTCGATCGGGATCGTGCGGCTGGAATAGGCGTCCGCCGCAAATTGCGGCGGCACGAATTTGGAGCGCGGCGTCTGCTCGACCGCCGTCAGAAGGTCGAGATCGGAAATCCCCTCGCCCCTTAAGCGGAGAACGAGAGCGGCAAAACCTTCCTTTTCGACCATTGCGGATTTCAATCGGCGACTCCGAATCCAAGTGCTTGCGCAACCCGATCCTTCACCGTGTAGTCCGTCAGGTCAAGCTTAAGCGGCGTGACGGAAATCTTGCCATGTTTCAAAGCGTGGATATCGGTGCCTTCACGGAAGGTGCCGAGACGCTCGCCGAAGCGCAGCCAATAATAGGGAAAACCGCGGCCATCCTGACGTTCTTCCACCGTCAGGCCGAAATCGAGCTTGCCCTGCCCGGTTACCGAAACGCCCTGCACATCCTTGGGCGCGCAATTTGGGAAATTCAGATTGAGGAAGGTGCCATCAGGCAGTTCCACATTCATCAGCTTGCGCAGGAGGTCCGGCGCATAGGTCTCGGCGACTTCCCACGGCACGACGCGGCCGTCGACGTGGCTGAAGGCCTGGCTGAGCGCAAAGGAGCGCACGCCCTGCAGCGTGCCTTCGATGGCGCCGGCAATGGTGCCGGAATAGGTCACGTCATCGGCCATGTTGGCACCGGCATTGACGCCGGAGAGCACGAGATCCGGCTTTTCCGGCAGGACTTCGCGAATGCCCATGATGACGCAATCAGTCGGCGTGCCGCGCAGCGCGAAATGCTTGTCGGAAACTTTTCGCAGACGCAGCGGTTCGGACAGGGTCAGCGAGTGCGCGAGACCGCTCTGGTCGGTCTCCGGCGCGACGATCCAGACATCGTCGGACAGCGTGCGGGCGATACGCTCCAGCACGGCCAGACCTTCGGCGTGGATACCGTCGTCATTGGTCAGCAAAATCCGCATGTTTTCCTCCCGCTATTCATTTCGTTCAGGTACGGAGCACTCCCTCAACCGTCATGCCGGACTTGATCCGGCATCCAGTCGACGCGCGTCCGCGCGGCGGTAAGAGTCCTTCCAGCCCAAAGACTTGGGCTGGCTGGATGCCGGATCAAGTCCGGCATGACGGCATCGTCGAATCTCAAACCGCCTTCTCAATCCGCTTCAGACCGCCCATATAGGGCAGCAGCACGTCTGGAATTGTGACGGAACCGTCCTCGTTCAGATAATTTTCGAGAACCGCGATCAGGCAGCGGCCGACAGCCGTGCCGGAGCCGTTCAGCGTGTGCACGAACTTCGTCGCCTTGTCGTCCTTGCCGCGATAACGCGCATTCATGCGCCGCGCCTGGAAATCGCCGCAGACCGAGCAGGACGAAATTTCGCGATAGGTGTTCTGCCCGGGCAGCCACACTTCCAAATCGTAGGTCTTGCGGGCGCTGAAGCCCATATCGCCGGTGCAGAGCGTCATGGTGCGGAAATGCAGGCCGAGGCGCTTCAGCACCTCTTCGGCGCAGGCCGTCATGCGCTCATGTTCGGCAACGGCGCTTTCCGCATCGGTAATGGAGACGAGCTCGCACTTCCAGAACTGGTGCTGGCGCAGCATGCCGCGCGTGTCGCGGCCGGCCGAGCCCGCTTCCGAACGGAAGGACGGCGTCAGCGCCGTGAAGCGCAGCGGCAGCTTCTCCTGGTCGAGAATTTCACCGGAGACGAGATTGGTCAGCGTCACTTCCGCTGTCGGGATCAGCCAGCGGCCATCCGTGGTCCTGAACAGGTCCTCGGTAAACTTCGGCAATTGGCCGGTGCCGAACATCGCCTCGTCGCGCACCATCAGCGGCGAAGACACTTCGGTATAACCGTGTTCGCCGGTGTGGAGGTCGATCATGAACTGGCCGAGCGCCCGTTCCAGACGCGCGAGCTGGCTGGTCAGCACGGTGAAGCGCGAGCCGGAAAGCTTGGCGGCGCGCTCGAAATCCATATAGCCGAGCGCTTCGCCGATATCGAAGTGTTCCCTCGCCCCATGGTTCCAGCCGGGCTTCTGGCCGACCACGCGGGTCACCACATTGTCATGCTCGTCATTGCCATCGGGCACGTCGTCGAAGGGCATGTTGGGCAGGCGCGACAGGGCATCGTTGAGCTCGGCGGTGACCTGACGATCCTCCTCCTCCGCGCGCGGCATGTTTTCCTTGAGATCGGCGACTTCGGCTTTAAGCTTTTCGGCAAGCTCCATGTTCTTCTGCGCCATGGCGGCGCCGATTTCCTTGGAGGCGGCATTGCGGCGCGACTGCATGTCCTGCAGGGACTGGATGACGGAACGGCGCTTTTCATCGAGCGCGATCAGGCCGCTGGCGGCAGGCTCCGCACCTCGGCGTGCAAGCGCCGCATCGAAAGCTTCGGGGTTTTCGCGTATCCATTTAATGTCGTGCATCGTCGTTCCAGACCGTTGTTGCATCGTCCGTGTTTTACAGCAAAACGCCGGGCGTGAGCCCGGCGCGAGGAAATGTCGTGAGCGGCGAGACCTTCAAGAATGTCAGGTCTCCTCCAGCTCCGTGCTTGCGGATTCTGCCGCACGTTTCCTCTCCACGAGTCGAGCCATGTAGATGGAAATCTCGTAGAGAATGATCGCAGGCAGCGCAAGACCGATCTGGGACATGGGATCCGGCGGCGTCAGCACGGCGGCGACCACGAAGGCGAGGACGATCGCGAACTTGCGCTTTTCCCGCAGCCAGTCGCTGGTCAAAAGCCCAACGCGCGCCAGAAGCGTGGTGACGACAGGCAGCTGGAACACCAGACCGAAGGAGAGAACCAGCGTCATGATGAGGCTGAGATATTCCGACACCTTCGGCATCAGCGAAATCGCCACCTCGCCATCCTCGGGCAATTGCTGCATGGCGAGGAAGAACCACATGACCATGGGCGTGAAGAAGAAATAGACGAGCGCCGCACCGATCAGGAAAAGGATCGGCGACGCGATGAGGAACGGCAGGAAAGCCGCCCGTTCGTTCTTGTAGAGCCCGGGCGCCACGAATTTATAGAGCTGCGAGGCGACCACCGGAAACGAAATCACCATCGCGCCGAACATGGCGACCTTGATCTGCGTGAAGAAGAATTCCTGCGGCGCGGTATAGATCAGCGACGATTTCGTGACATCGAGACCCGCCCACAGAACCGCCCATTTGTAAGGAATGACGAGCAGGTTGAACAGGTGCTTGGCAACGGCGAAACAGGCGATGAAGGCGACGAAGAACGCGCCGAGCGCCCAGATCAGCCGCGTGCGCAACTCCATGAGATGCTCAATAAGCGGCTGCGGCTTGTCCTCGATATCCCCGCTCATGCTTCATCCTTTTTGGGCTTTGCGGCCTTGGTTCTTGCCGTTTTCGCCGGCTTGGTCTCGGCCGCGCCCGCCATGTCTGCGGCAGACTTCCTGACGGCCGCCTTTTTGGCGACGGCCTTCATGGTAGGATTGGAAACGGCGGGCTCACTGGTTTTCGCGGCAGTTTTAACGACCGGGGCGGTTTCGGGCGTTGCCGCTGCGGCCTTGCTGCGGGCGGCGCGTTTGGGCTTGGCGGCAACCGCTTCGGCCTCCACGGTCGCAATCGATTTCGCCCGCGCGCGCTTCGGCTTCTCCTCCGCAGCGACAGCTGCGGCGACCGGCGCGGCGGATGCGGCGACAACAGGCGGCGCATCCGGCAGCTTCATCTCCGGCTCGGGCACGCTGACCAGCGGCGCAACCGGCTCGCTCGTGACGGGCGCTTGGGTGGAAGACAGGCCGTCCGGCGGAGTGGTCGCCTTCTGCAGATCGGACTTAATCTCATTGCCAAGCTGGCGAAGCGGGTTCATCGCATCGCGCAGCGAATTGGTCGGGTTGAGATTGCGGACATCGGAGATGGTCTGACGCACATCGTCCATGTCGGCCTCTTTGAGGGCCTCGTCGAACTGGGTGCGGAAATCCCCCGCCATCTTGCGAAGGCCGGCCATCGTCTTGCCGAAAGCGCGGATCATGGGCGGCAAGTCCTTCGGCCCGACGACCACGATCAACACGACCGCAATCACCAGAAGCTCGCTCCAGCCGATATCTAACATCAATATGCTCCCGAGACCCTAGCGCATCGGCCCCAAAAATCAGAATCGATTTTCGACCGGAACGATGCGCAACATACAAGTGGCAGAGCGTCCTTGGGCGTCCGAAGGAACGCACGGCGCTCTAGCGCCAGTCCCACACCAAGCGGCGACAGGCCGCTTACTTGATCTCGTCAGCCTTGTGGTCGACGGTCTTCGTGTTGGCATCGGCCGGCGGCGGCGTCTGGTCTTCGTCAGCCATGCCCTTCTTGAAGCTCTTGATGCCCTTTGCGACATCGCCCATCAATTCCGGGATCTTGCCGCGTCCGAAGAGGACGAGAACGATCACCAGCACGATGAGCCAATGCCACACACTAAAAGAACCCATAACTGAAACTCCTGAATTTCGCTTTCAGACGATGTAAGACGTTTGAAAGGCTTTTTCAAACGACAAATCGTCGCTTCAACAGCGAGTGCGCATAAAGTTTTCGTGGCCCCGCCAACAGGATGGCGATATCAGTCGTCGCCATCGCCGCCGCCCGGCGCAAGCAGGCCCAGTTCCTCGAGATCGAGCTGCGTGATCGGGTCTTCGTCCTCACGCAATTCGTCGCTCATCATCGGCAGAGGAACGCCGAAATTGGAGGGAATGCGGCCCGAAAGCAGCCCCGCACCCTTCAGCTCCTCAAGGCCCGGCAGATCGCGCAGTTCCTCAAGGCCGAAGTGATCGAGAAACTCCACCGTGGTGCCGATCGTCACCGGCCGGCCGGGGGTACGCCTGCGGCCACGGAACCTGACCCAGCCCGCCTCCATCAGCACGTCAAGCGTGCCGCGCGAGGTCTGCACGCCGCGGATTTCCTCGATTTCGGCGCGTGTCACCGGTTGATGATATGCGATAATCGCCAGAACTTCCAGCGCCGCGCGCGACAGCTTCTTCGGCTCCTTTTCCTCGGCGCGGATGACGAAGGAAAGATCACCGGCGGTGCGAAAAGCCCATTGCCCGCCCACCTGCACGAGATTGACGCCCCGCTCCGCATAAAGAACCTTGAGATGCTGCAGAATGGCGACGACATCCATGCCGCGCGGCAGGCGCTCGGCGATGAAGGCCACGGAAACCGGCTCGGACGAGGCAAAGACCAGGGCCTCGGCGATCCGCTCGGCCTCCCTCAGCTGGCGCTCGGAAAATACCGTGGTTTCGGGTTCTGCCCCTTCGGCCGCGATGGTGGCCTCGGCGGTCTCATCGTCGTTCATCATTGTCAGTCCTTTCGGCATTCACCGCACGGTCGTCTCGTCCACCCTTGCGCATATAAATGGGCTGGAAAGCGCCCTCCTGCCGGATTTGCAGCGAGCCCTCGCGCACCAGCTCCAGCGAGGCGGCAAAGGCGCTGGCAATCGCCGTCACCCGCATGGCGGGATCAGGCACATATTGCAGCAGATATTGATCGAGCACGGTCCATTCCCCGACATCGCCGAGGAGGTGGGTCAGAAGCTCACGTGCCTCGACAAGCGACCAGACCTGCCGTTTTTCAATGGTGACCTGGGTAATCGCCTGACGCTGCCGCAGATTGGCATAGGCGCTCAGGAGATCGTAGAGATTGGCCTCATAGGCCGAGCGGTTGATATGGGGAATATGCTCCGGCGCGCCACGGGCAAAAACATCGCGGCCGAGCTGGGCGCGGTTGACGAGGCGTTCCGCCGCCTCGCGCATCGCCTCCAGTCGTTTCAGCCGGAAGGCCAGCGTCGCGGCCATTTCCTCGCCCGAGGGACCGTCATCTTTGGATTGCTGCGGAATGAGGAGCTTGGATTTGAGAAAGGCGAGCCACGCCGCCATGACGAGATAATCGGCCGCAAGCTCGATGCGCACGCGCCGCGCGCTTTCCACGAATTGCAGATATTGTTCGGCAAGCGCCAGCACCGAAATGCGCGACAGATCGACCTTCTGCGTGCGGGCAAGATGCAGCAGAAGATCGAGCGGGCCTTCGAAACCCGCGACATCGATGACCAGCCCGGCCTCACCCGTCAGCCGCTCCGGCGTTACATCCTGCCAGAGCTTGTCCATCGGTGTTGAATTGCGAGACTTGTCTGCGGCCATTGTTCCATCCGCCGGGCGTCCGGCCTGTCGTCCCGAGTAACGGGCCGCCGCCCGACTGTCAGGAAACGGCCCACATGGCGTTGAATTCGGCTCTCAGCTCCGCTTCGTCGGAAGGGTCCGCAACGGGGAAACCCGCTTCCACGGCCTGCACCCGTTCCAGCGAACGGCCGGAAAGAACGGGAACCTCCTTCACGACCTGAAGCATTTCACCCATCACACCGTTGCAATGCAAGACTATATCGCAGCCGCCCGCAACAATATTCGCAGCTCTTTCACCGAGCGTGCCCTTCAGCGCATTCATGGAACTGTCGTCGGACATCAGCAGGCCGTCAAAGCCGATCCGGCCGCGAATGATGTCCTCGATCACCTTCGGCGAGGTCGTCGCCGGCCGCTCGCGGTCGACGGCGTTGAATACCAGATGCGCGCTCATCGCCATCAATTCGCGGTTCAGCGCCCGAAACGGCACGAAATCATGGGCGTCCAGCTCATCGAGCGGCACATCGACGACCGGCAGTTCATGGTGCGAATCCACCATGCCGCGGCCATGGCCCGGCATATGTTTCATGACAGGCAGCATGCCGCCCGCCTTCAGCCCGTCGGCCGCCGCCTGCCCGATCTCGGCTACCATTGTCGGCGTGTAGCCATAGGCGCGATTACCGATGACATTACTGGCGCCCTCCACCGGCACATCGAGCACCGGCAGGCAATCGACATTGATGCCGAATTTCATGAGGTCGAAAGCATGCAGGCGCGACATCAACCAGGCGGCGCGCAGACCCGCCCCCCGGTCACGCTCATAGATTTCACCGAGAATACGGGCGTTCGGATAGGCCTGCAGGATCGGCGGCTTGATACGCTGCACGCGCCCGCCCTCCTGATCGATCAGAACCGGCGCATCTGGCCGCCCGACGGCATCACGCATGGCGGCGACGAGATCGGTGATCTGCTGCGGCTCGCCAATATTGCGCCCGAACAGGATGAAGCCCCAGGGCTGCTCATCGCGGTAAAGGGCAATCTCGTCAGCAGTCAGCGAAAGCCCGCTGCATCCGAGGATCATAGCTTTGCAATCGGTCATGGTGTCACGCTCGCAGGAAATGGAATGGGAAATGGCCTTGTACCGAAAGGCGTGGGGAGGAGTGTCAAACTCTCCGCCGTCATGCTCGGGCCTGTCCCGAGCATCTGCAACCGACCGGCTGGCGAAACGTTGGCAGATCCTTGGCACAAGGCCGAGGATGACGTCGCGTGCGGGGAAAACCCTTCCCCGCCCAAAGAAGGGTTGCCTTATACGGCAACCCCAATCTTACAAGCCGTATTGGCCTCTATCACCGCGCCACGAGGCAGCTACCGCCGGCCGAGCGGAACTTTTCGCACAGCGCAACGGCTTCGTTCTTGTCACCCGCCGGGATGCGGACGCGGTAGAACGTGCCCTTGCCGGCGATTTCGGCGGCCTTGATGTCGACGCCGCGTCCACCGATGACAGAGCCGAACTTGGCCGACATGTTCTGGTAGGACTTCTGGGCTTCCGCCTGGCTCGGCAGCGAGGCGATCTGGATGTAGTAGCCACCGGCAGAAGGCGTGCTGGTCGCTGCAGGCGTCGCGGCTGCCGTCTGCTGCTGCGCGGCCTGCGGCTGCGCCGGAGCGGTGGCGGGACGGACATTGCCCTGATTGGTCACCGTCGCCACCACATTGGCGGGCTGCGAGGACGGACGCGCCGCAGGAAGCGGTGCTGCCGACTGCGCTGCCGGCTTGGCGGCGGCGGCGGGCGTATTTGCCTGGGGCTGAGCCTGTTCCGGCGCAGCCGGAACCCGCGATGCGGCGATGACGGCGGGAGCGCCCTCACCCGGCTTTGCGGTCTGCGGCGCTGCAAGCTCCTCGACCTTGTCGGCCTTCGGCGGCTGGGCTGCCGGCACCTCGACTTCCTGGGCAACCAGCGTGCCGTCAGGCTTGACGATCATGGTGCGGACCTTGCGCGGCGAAACGCCGGTTGCAGCCGAACCTTCAGTCTGCGCGGCCTTTTCTTCCGGCGAAAGCAGACGCGGATCCTCGGTCTCGCCAACCGGCGTGCCGGCGGCTTCCACATCCGCGTCGTTTTCGCCTTCCAGCGGCAACTGTTCGGGGATCAGCGTGCGCTGAACCACATCCACCGGCTGCTCGTTGCTGGAAATCAGCGCCGGCTGCTTCGGATCGGCAGCGCTGCCGCCGGCCACGCGGTCATAAACCGCCTTGTCCTGGTTCGGCACAACGCGACCGCCCGGATTTTCCGGAACGACCTTCATCGGATCGTTGTCGGCGGAGATGATGACCGGCGCGCCATTGGAACCGGTGCTGGACGAACCGCCGGAGACCAGCGCGTAAACGCCGCCACCGATCAGCACCAGACCGATTGCGGCGGCAACCGGCATGATCCAGCGGCGACCGCCGCGCTCATCTTCCTCACGATAGGCCGCCTGATGGTCGACGTAGGTGTTTTCGGCATCGCGCGGAGCGCTGCCACGGGAAGCCGCAGCCTCCTGCATGGAGCGGCGGAAATCCTCTTCCAGCGCCCGTTCGAATTCATCGGCCTCTTCCGCAGCCTGCACGGGACGCGCCTGAGCGGCGCCACGGTTTTCCGCGTGCTTATGACGGTCGAGACCGCCGGCAACCGCAGGTGCAAATAGCGTCGCAAGCTCGGTATCGATATCGAGATCTTCCTCATGGCGGCGCGCGGCCGGCTTGGGTTCGAAAACCCCGACCGGCAGCTCCGGCACGTCCATCTCGACGATGTTTTCCGGATGTTCTTCCGTCTCGCCGATCTGCGAAGGATCGAAAGGCAGGCTTTCCAGCGTCTGCGGCGCGGCCGGCTGCGGTGCTGCGGCGGCCGGACGCGGCTGAACCGCAGCAGCGGCCACGGGTGCGGCAACGGCAACGGGAGCCGGGCGCGGCTGAGGTGCCGGCTGTTCCCTCACCGGCTGCGGCGCAACGGCAGCAGCGGCAACCGGAGCGGCCGGCGGCTGACGAACGGGCTGCGGTGCGGGCGCAGGCGCGACTTCCGCCTCGGCAATTTCAGACAGGTCCAGATCAAGATCGAGATCGTCGAGCGCAAGCTCGAAATCATCATCGTTGAAGCCGGCGAAATCGGTGAAATCAAGTTCTTCAGCGGGTGCTGCGGGCGCGGCAGCGACAATCGGCGCTGCCTTCACCGGCGCGGCGGCAACCACGGGCGGCTCCACCTTCGCGGCCTGCGCAGCGGGAACGTCCTGCACCAGCGGTGTTTCGCCGCGACCGGGAATGGAATATTTCGCGACGTCGTAAATCAGCTCGTCCATCGGCGAGAGATGTTTCGCTACCGGCTTCCCGGCAGCCTCGAACGCCAGAGGCTCTGCGGCAGGCGCAAAGGTCTCGGCGACCGGAGGCATAAAGGACGGCGCGGTCTCTTCCGCCTGCACGACGGCAGGCGTGGCTTCGACCTGCGGCTCGATACGGGCTGCGGCAGGCTGCTGCTCGGAACGCGGTTCGACCCGCTTCGGATCGGCGGCCGAAACATCCCGGCGCGCGCCGAAGTTGGCGAGGGGCAGCCGCAGGCTGGAAAATTCCAGCGAAGAACGGCCGCCATGCGATGGCGGACGCACGGAAACCGGTGCGGGCGCCTCCTCGGCGACAGCTATTTCCACCTCATCGGCGAGATCGAAAGCCTGCGGCTCCGGCGCATAGGAATGAACATCGGCGTGAATGTTGCTCGAAACATCGGCCGGAAGCTCCGGCATCGTGTGCCATTCTGGCTCTGCGGGTTCTGCGGCCTGCGGCTCTTCCCATGCCAACTGCTGGGCGGCGGGCTGGTAAACCATCGGCTCGGCGGGACGCGACTGGCGCGAATGCACATCGAAAACTTCCGCCACCGCCGAGGCATCGTCGCGGAAATCCGCACGAATGTCCTGCGTGCTCGTTTCGACGTAGTTGTGAATATAGGCCTGATCGACTTCCGGAAGCGGCTCTTCGATCACCTCCGGTGCGGATGCGGCCACCGGCGCGGGTTCATCCGCCGGCGCAAGCTCGGGCTCGCGGCGGGCGAAAACCGATTCGACACGCTGCATGAAATCTTTGGGGTGGATGCCCGCACGGACATCGTTTGCCGGATCAAGAACGACCGGATCGGCGTGCGGTGCGTCGTAAACCTCGAATTCCCTCAGAAGCTCATCTTCGAGATTGAATTCGGGTTCGCGGCGGGTCACCGATGGCGCAGCCTCGGAACCCGCATGCGAAGGACGATCTTCGAAGCCGACGATACGCGCCAGTTCTGCCAGAGGATCGTTGTCAGCGAACCCTTCGGACCGGGCGTCCCGGTTATACGCGACATTTTTTTCGACCATTACGTGTTCCACCATCTACGCATTGCAGCTCTTGCCAGCGTATTGTGAGCAAATAATTGGTGATATGTTATCGCATTTCAGCAGGTGCGTCCGCTCCTAAAAGCGTAAGGCCGGACCTCAAAACATTTGCGACAGCATTCACCAGCCCAAGTCTGGCAATGCTCAATTCTCGGTTTTTATCGTTAATAAAACGTAATTCCGGCTGGTCTTTACCCTTGTTCCAGTGTCCATGGAAGGAACTGGCGAGATCGTAGAGGTAAAAAGCAAGCCGGTGCGGCTCGTGCGAAAGGGCCGCCGATTCGATCAGGCGCGGATATTCCGCAAGCTTTGCAACCAGCTGCAACTCGTTGATATCGCTAATCAAAGCAACAGAGGCCGCCATCTCCTCAGCCGAAGGAGAAAGCCCCGGAAATGCTTCCTGCGCCTGCCGGAAGATCGACATCGAACGGGCATGTGCATATTGCACGTAAAAAACCGGATTATCCTTCGATTGTTCGGTCACTTTCGCGAAATCGAAGTCCAGCGGCTCGGAATTCTTCCGATAAAGCATCATGAATCGCACCGGATCGCGACCCACTTCGTCGACAACATCGCGCAGCGTGACGAAGTCGCCGGAGCGCTTCGACATCTTCACCGGCTCGCCGTCACGGAACAGCTTGACGAGCTGGCACAGAAGCACCGTCAGTTTCGACTTGCCTTCGGAGACGGCGCGCGCAACCGCTTCCAGCCGCTTCACGTAACCGCCATGGTCGGCGCCGAGCACATAGATCATCTCGGAGAAACCACGGTCGAACTTGTTCTTGAAATAAGCGACGTCGGCGGCGAAATAGGTGTAGGAACCGTCCGACTTCATCAGCGCGCGGTCCATGTCGTCGCCCACCTCGGTGGAGCGGAACAGCGTCTGTTCGCGGTCTTCCCAATCGTCAGGCAATTCGCCCTTCGGCGGCGGCAGGGTGCCCTTGTAGACATGGCCCTTGAAGGTGAGGTCGTTGATGGCCGAGAGGATCGGACCGCCATTGCCCTCATGCAGCGTGCGCTCCGAGAAGAACACATCGTGCCGGACGTTGAGCAGCGCCAGATCCTCGCGGATCATCGCCATCATCGCGTCGATCGCCTTGTCCTTGACGATCGGCATCCACTTTTCCTCGGGCATGGCGCGCAGCTTGATGCCATATTCATCCGCCAGCGCCTGGCCGACGGGAACGAGATAGTCGCCGGGATAAAGGCCGGACGGAATGGTGCCGATATCTTCGCCCAGCGCCTCGCGGTAACGCAGGAACACCGAACGGGCCAGCACATCGATCTGCGAGCCGGCATCGTTGATGTAATATTCCTTGGTAACGCCATAACCGGCAAAAGCGAGCAGGTTCGCCAGCGTGTCGCCGACGACGGCGCCACGGCAATGGCCGACATGCATCGGGCCTGTCGGATTGGCGGAAACATATTCGACGTTGATCTTCTGGCCCGCACCGATGGTGGAGCGGCCGAAATCGATGCCCTGCCCGATCATGTCAGCGAGAAGACGCTGCCAGTAACCGACCGAAACCTTGAGATTGATGAAGCCGGGACCGGCGACATTGACGCTATCGACATCGCCATCCGCCTGAAGCGCCGGCACGATGAGTTCGGCAAGCGCGCGCGGATTGGTGCCGAGCGGCTTCGCCAGCACCATGGCGGCATTGGTTGCGACATCGCCGTGGCTGAGATCGCGCGGGGATTCGACGGTAATTCGACTGAAATCGACCTTTTCGCGGTTCTCTTTCACGAGATCGAGGGTCTCGAGCGCGTTTTTGATCCTGGTATCGAAATCAGCAAAAATGTTCATCGTTCCAACCTGCGCGAAGGGCTTCTGTTTATATCCGGTCTTGTAACCGGGTCGGCTTCGCGATCGCCCGCTGCCCTATCGCAAATCGGGGGTGTGGTCAAACAGCCGCTGGTGGGCGCGCAGTGCATAACTGTCGGTCATGCCGGCCAGATAGTCGCCCACATGCCGGGCTTTTGCGGCCACGCTCATGCCGGAAATGCTGTCCACCCAGTAGTGGCTCTGCATTTCCGCCGGCGTTTCCATATAACGGTGGAAAAGATCGGTGACGATCTGTGTGGCGCCGGCGCGGATGCGCATGATTTCCGGATGCCGGTAGATATGGCCGAACAGCAGTTTCTTGATCTGCCGGTCGGTCTCGGCCATTTCCGGCGAGAAGGTCGCGACGGTGAAATCGGCAGCGCGGATATCCGCCGCACTCTTCGGCTTCAGACGGGCGAGATTCTGCTGCGCAACGCCAATCACATCTTCCACCATATGGGTGATCTGCCGGCGCATGATCTCATTGGCGAAACGCTCCTTGTCGAGCACGGGATATTTTGCCCGCACCTCGGCCATCAGGCCGCCGAGGAACGGCACTTCCTCCAGCATCTCGAAGGTTAGATATCCGGCGCGCAACCCGTCATCGATGTCGTGGGTATTGTAGGCGATATCATCGGCAATCGCCGCCACCTGCGCCTCGAGGCTGGCATAGCTGCCGATTTCCAGATCCTGCAGCTCGCAATATTCGAGAATGGGCAGCGGAACCGGTCCCTTGATCCCCTCGCCCTTCGCATTCACCAGCGGGCCATTGTGCTTGACCAGCCCTTCGAGCGTTTCCCAGGTCAGGTTGATGCCGTCATATTCGGCGTAACGGCGCTCCAGCTTGGTGACGATGCGCAGCGACTGGGCGTTATGATCAAAGCCGCCATAGGGTAGCAGCACCGCATCCAGCGCGTCCTCGCCGGTATGGCCGAAAGGTGTGTGGCCGAAATCATGCACCAGCGCCACGCCTTCGGCGAGATCCTCGTCCAGCTTCAGCGCGCGGGCGAGCGCCCGGGCGATCTGCGCCACCTCGATGGTGTGGGTGAGACGCGTACGATAGTGGTCGCCGTCAGGGCTGATGAACACCTGCGTCTTGTGCTTCAGGCGGCGAAAGGCTGTCGTGTGGACGATGCGGTCGCGGTCGCGCTGGAACTCCGAGCGCGTCAGGCTTCCGGTTTCGGGAAAAAGACGCCCGCGCGTGGTCCATGGATCCGAGGCGAAAACCGCCCTCTCGCCGCTTCCGAAACCCAATGCGCGCTGGTCTATGATCATGCATCCACCTGTTGTCTTCTCCAGCCGGGACTTCCTTTTGGTCTCGGCCATTGACCTTTTCATTCACCCTTCATACCTATCGCAGAGGTCAGCGCAAAGCATCATCGCCGCGCAGACCGCCTTCACACAGGCTATAGACCGTTAATTTGACCGGTTTATAATGGTGACAACGAGATTATTGCTCTCCGGTTCTTGACCCCGGCAGGAGGAACGACATGGAAAACAGCGACATTACCCTTTCTGAAGCTGCGGCAAAGCGAATCGCCCAGATCGTCGCCGCCGATGCCGGCAAACAGGCGCTGCGCGTCTCGGTGGAAGGCGGCGGCTGCTCGGGCTTCTCCTACAAGTTCGATCTGGCCGAAGACAAAGCCGATGACGACATCGTGATTGCCCGCGGCGACGCCAAGGTGCTGATCGACAGCCTCTCGGTCGTCTATATGGCCGGCTCCGAAATCGACTTTGTCGATAATCTGCTTGGGCAGTCGTTCCAGATCAAGAACCCGAATGCCGTGGCAAGCTGTGGCTGTGGCACGAGCTTTTCTATTTGAGTGGGAAATACCGGCGCGCAATCCGCACGCCAACCACCAAACTTTGAAGTAACTCGCATCTCTCTCCTCATTCCTGTGCTTGTCACAGGAATCCAGTCGACGCGCGTCTGCGCGGCGGGAAGAGTCCTTTCAGCCCAAAGACTTGGTCTGGCTAGATTCCTGTGACAAGCACAGGAATGAGGGAGGAGAAACGCAGCGACCCCGCCCGCCGGCGTCTTTCCACCACATCCTCACCACCAATTTCCAAAAACGGTGGCAATCGCTTTTGCATCGGGTAAAAGTACCCCCGCAAAAGGGAAACTCCGATGAAGATTGCCACCTGGAACATCAATGGCGTCAAGGCGCGTATCGAAAACCTCTGCCAGTGGCTGAAGGATTCGTCGCCCGATATCGTCTGCCTTCAGGAAATCAAATCCGTCGACGAGGGTTTTCCCCGGCTGGAGCTGGAGGCGCTCGGCTATCACGTCGAGACCCATGGCCAGAAGGGCTTCAACGGCGTCGCCCTGCTGTCGAAAGTCAAGCCCGATGAAGTCAATCGCGGCCTGCCCGGCGATGATGCCGATGAACAGGCGCGTTTCATCGAAGGCGTGTTTTCCGTCGATGGCGGCGCGATCCGCGTCTGCTCGCTTTACCTGCCGAACGGCAATCCGCCGGACGATCCGGTGAAATATCCCTATAAGCTTGCCTGGATGGAACGGCTGCGGCATTTTGCCGAAGATCGCCTTGCTCTCGAGGAGCCGCTGATCCTCGCGGGCGACTATAACGTCATTCCCGAGCCCTTCGATTGCCACGACCCACGCGTGTGGGAAGGCGACGCATTATTCCTGCCGAAGACCCGTGCCGCCTTCCGCAAGCTGGAGAATCTGGGTTTCACCGATGCCGCGCGTGCGACGACGGATGAAGGAGGACTTTATTCCTTCTGGGATTATCAGGCCGGGGCATGGCCGAAAAACAATGGCATCCGCATCGATCATCTGCTGCTGTCAGCGGAAGCGGCCGACAGGCTGCAATCCGTCAGCATCGAAAAACATGTGCGAGCCTGGGAAAAACCGTCCGACCATGTGCCGGTCTGCGGTTATTTCGATTTCAATCCGGTCGGCTGAGCCACTCCTGGCGGGTGGATAAAACCACCCCGATCAGCACCCTCAATCCGGATCGTTGAACTGCATGTTCTGCGCCATGGCGATGGCGGCGCGGCGATCGTTCTCACCGGCGAGAGAAAAAGCCTGCTCCTGCAGGTTCTGTATCCAGGTGCAGTCCGCTGCCGTGCACTTGTCGAGCGCCGCCGTCATGAAGGCCAGCCCCTGCGTCGTCTGGCCTTCCTGGAAGATCAGGTTGCCGAAAATCGACATGGCGCCGGCATGGCCGTGCTTGCGGGCCTGGTTGAGCCACTTCTTGGCCTGCTGCACATCGGCGCGGCCGCCCTCGCCGGCGAGAATCATCTCCGCCAGACGGAACTGCGCCTCAGCGACGCCAAAGGTGGAAGCAACCTGGAAATAAAGCTGGCGGGCCTGCGACAGGTCCATCTTCACCGGGCTGCCGGGAATGCCGTGACGGTAATAATCGGCAAGGGAAAGCAGCGCATTGACGAAAAAGCCGGTATCTTCCGAACCCGGCTCCACGCCCTGATTGGCGATTTCGCTGTAGATCTTGAAAGCTTCGAAGTCGTTCTTGGCGACGCCATCGCCATAGGCATACATATTGGCAAGCGCCCAGCGCGAGCCGGTATGGCCCTTTTCAGCCGCGTAGCGATAGGCCTCTACGGCTTCGCCCTTGTTGCCGTTCTTGTAGGCCTTGAAGCCGAACTTGAACAGGTCGAAGGGGCCGGATTCCTTGGTCACGCCCGCATTGATGTCAAAAGCCGCAGCAGGCATTGCGAGCGACGCAAGCAACATGCCCATGAGGAGCGGCTTTAAAACGTTGGCTTCACATTTCAGCATTTCAGCGAACTTCTCTCAACTCTTCCCGGCATATAGCCAATACTTGCGGAATACTGCAAAGCCGAACCCCGCCGGGTCGCGATTTTTCGAACACACTGCGTCTTTCCGGCAGCACTTTCCAGCGCACCACCGGTGGTCTTTTGCGGCAATTGCCCTAATTTTCCAGTGAGACAGATATAGGCATAATTTCCGGCAATATAACGGCATTTCGCCATCCGCCGGTCAGCGCCAGACAAGAAAGCCGGGCGAAATTCCCGTATTACTTGCTTAAACGCTGAATCCAAACCCGTTTTCACTTTCTGCAACTCCGCAGGCCCACATCAAACGCCTGCATGTTCTTTCATTCCCGCGCCTTTAAACATAAGCCAAGCACCCTGTTTGTGGCGGGAAATGGACAGATATGCTCACATTCCAACGCGACCACACGCTTGCAGAAAAGTGTTGCCAAATCGTCACAAAACTTTTGGGCTAGAAAATTTTATCGAGCAGGAATCATAGTCGCGCATGAAAAAAGGCCCGGTTGGTAAACCGGACCTTTATTTTAGCATCTACGGAAGGATGGTGTCAGAACTTGACCTTCACACCGGTCGAGATCGCCGCCACGACATCGCTGCCGAAGCTATAGCCAGCCTCGTCGCCGCAGGTCGCGGTGCCGACGTTGCTGCAGCGGCCACCGCTGATCGAGGATTCGCCCGAGGTCAGCAGGCCGACAGCGCCGGCGATCTTAAACTCGACGTTCGGCGTGGGCGAATAAACGAGCTGGGTGCCGACCATCCAGGTATCGGTCTGCGTGCCGATAACCGTCGATGTGCCGCGATCCCAGGTCAGGCTGACGGCGCCGCTCCACTGGTCGTTGAACTTGTGGCCGATACCGCCGGTAACCGTCCAGCCGTCACGATAATAAAGATCGAGCGTGGTAAGCGAGGTGACGCCAGCAATACAGGACGGAACACCGACCTGGCAGAAAGGCACGACCTGGATCTGGCTCCAGTCCGTCCACTTGACCGAACCGAAAGCGAGCCAATTCGGCGCAATACCCGACTGCACCTTGAGTTCCAGGCTATCAGGCATGGAAACCGAGCCATAAACCGGGGTAACCTTGCCGCCGTAAGCGATGAGAGCCGGGCTGCCGGCTGCCGGAAGGCTTCTAAGGTCGACCGTACCGTTGAGATCGTGATCGACCGCGCTGTTATAAACGAGGCTCGTGCGGAAAGCGATTTCCGGTATCTCGTAGGCGATACCTGCGCGCCATCCCCAGCCGTCGCCTTCCATATCGAGCTTGCCGACACCGGAATAAAGGGAAGGATAAGCCGGACCGAGCAGCGCCGGGGAAACCACCTGACGGTATTTATAACCGCTGACTTCCTGATAGAAGCCGCCGCCGATGATCGAGAAATCGCCCTTGCCGAGATCGAACTTCACGCGGCACGTGGTGGCGTAGTTATGCGACTTGACCTTGGTTTCGATATTGTAGCTCGACCCCTGCCAGATGCCGGGGTTCAAATCCGCGCCCCAGGGCTGCGAATAGTCGAACATGCAGTCGCCGAAATCCCCGATGGCCGCCTTGGCGCCAACGCGCGTCGACCAGTAGTTTTCAGAATCGTCGGCGGTGGTCGACCAGGAACCGGGCAGCGGACCCCCGCTCTTCAGCGGATTGTCGCGCGCATTCTCCACCTTGCGCTGCGGCGCGACGAAAGTGGCGGAACTGTCGAGAACGTAGTCGGACGGATCGAACAGCAGATCGATATTATAGCCGCCGCGCTCAAGGCCACTCGCCAGTGAGGGCGTTACCGCCGCGATGCTGACTGCGAAACATACCGCGCCGCGAAAAATTGCAGTTTTTGCCATCTCTCTCCCCAATCAAGGCAATGTGATCATCAAAAGAGTGAAGCGCTTCGCAGCAAATGACAATCTGCCGCGCTCTGGCACAGTTCTGCGACACTTCTCCATTTTTTACGTAAGAATTTCATGTCGATCCCCTTGCATAATCATTTTAGGTTATTTTTCTAATCCCATTGAAGCAATCAGACATAAAATGAAACAAATTCCCACTTGAGGCAGGAATTGTCGCCAAATAACCACACTCACGGGTTTCCCGAGGAAACGCGCTTATCAGGCCGTTTTTGTTGGATTTTTTGGCTGTTTCAGAGGTTTTTGGCCGGGCATGGCGTGAAATATTCGCTCTTTCGGGTGCCCATGATTCGCCGTTGCAGTGCAGCAATCAGTCGAGACGAATTGTTACATAGAAACAAAAACGCCCCGTTTCGAACGGGGCGTTTTGTTTTCAGAAGAGAGCCGGAGGCAGCTATTACCCCGCTTCGCTGACCCGCGTGAGCGCCGTTCTCAGGCTTGCAAGCTGCACTTCCAGCTCCGCCTTGCGCTCGCGCTCGGCGGCGACCACTTCCGGATCGGCATTGGCGACGAACTTCTCGTTCGACAGCTTCTTGTCGATGCGTTCCATTTCCGCATCCACCTTGCCGATCGCCTTTTCGAGACGGGCTTCCTCGGCGGCCAGATCGATGAGCTTGCCGAGCGGCAGGCAGACCGTGGCCTCACCGACGATGATCTGCGCGGAGCCCTTCGGCGCGACATCGGCGGCGCGGATTTCATCCGCCCGCGCCAGGCGCCGGATGGCGGCGGCGTGGCGGTCAAGCCGCGCTTCGGTGGAGGTATTGGCGCCGACAACCACCAGCGAAGCGGTGGCGCCCGGCGGCACATTCATCTCGGCGCGCGCGGAGCGAATGCCGGAGACGAGATCGATCAGCCAGTTGATTTCGGCAGCCGCGGCATCGTCGCGGAATTCCGGCACCGGCCAGTCGGTCAGGCAAAGCAGATTATCCCGCTCCTCGCCCTCGCCCGCCGTATGCGCCCACAGCTCTTCCGTCATGAAGGGCATAAAGGGATGCAGGAGCTTGTAGATCTCGTCCAGAACATACGCCGCGCAGGCCTGCGATTCCCGCTTGGCCTTTTCGTCTTCGCCGCTGAAGACGGGCTTCAGCAGTTCCAGATACCAGTCGCAGAACTGGTTCCAGACGAAACGGTAGAGAATGCCGGAGGCGTCGTTGAAACGGAAGTTCTCGAGCGCCGCCGTCACGTCGCGCGCCGTATTGGCAAGCTCGGTCAGGATCCAGCGGTTGATGGTCAGCGACGCGGTTTCGGCCAGGAAATGCGGATCGCGCTTCACGCCGTTCATCTCGGCAAAACGCGTCGCATTCCAGAGCTTCGTGCCGAAGTTGCGATAACCGGCGATACGCGCCGGATCGAGCTTCACGTCGCGCCCCTGCGCCGCCATGATGGCGAGCGTGAAACGCAGCGCATCCGCACCATATTCATCGATCAGTTCCAGCGGATCGATGACGTTGCCCTTGGACTTCGACATCTTCTGGCCGTTCTTGTCGCGAACCAGCGCGTGGATATAGACCGTGCTGAAAGGCTCGACGGGATTGCCGGCATCGTCCTTCATGAAATGCAGGCCCATCTGCATCATCCGCACCACCCAGAACGGGATGATGTCGAAACCGGTCACCAGCACGTTGGTCGGATAATAGCGCGCCAGTTCCGGTGTCTGCTCGGGCCAGCCGAGCGTGGAGAACGGCCAAAGCGCCGACGAGAACCAGGTGTCGAGCACGTCTTCGTCGCGGGTCAGGATTTCGCCCGGCTTGAAGTTCTCAAGCTTCTCCTCGACCCAGGCCTTCCACGGACCTTCATGGGCGATGTAGTGCTGGATGGCCGCCTGAAGCGCCTCTTCTTCGGTCTTTTCAACGAAGACCTGTCCGTCCGGGCCATACCATGCGGGAATCTGGTGTCCCCACCACAATTGCCGCGAGATACACCAGGGCTGGATGTTCTCCATCCACTGGAAGTAGGTGTTTTCCCAGTTCTTCGGCACGAAATTGGTGCGGCCTTCGCGAACCGAGGCAATCGCCGGCTGGGCCAGCGTCTTGTTGTCCACCCACCACTGGTCGGTCAGGCGCGGCTCAATCGGCACACCGCCACGGTCGCCATGCGGCACGACATGCTTGTGCGGCTCGATCTTGTCGAGCAGGCCGGCTTCCTCGAAGATTTCGACGATGATCTTGCGGGCGGTAAAGCGGTCCTGCCCTTCCAGACGATCCCATGCGCCATGCAGCGCCGCGGGATGGCTGAGACCCTCGAGGAAATCCTCGTTCTCCTTGATGGAGATCGTGCCGTCGATATTCATGATGTTGATGGCGCGCAGGCCGCAGCGCTTGCCGACTTCGAAATCGTTGAAGTCATGCGCAGGCGTGATCTTCACAGCACCCGTGCCGGCCGTCGGGTCGGCATAGTCATCGGCGACGATCGGAATCTTGCGGCCGACGATCGGCAGGATGACATGCTTGCCGATAATGCCCTTGTACCGTTCATCCTTCGGGTTCACCGCAACGCCGGTATCGCCGAGCATGGTTTCGGGCCGCGTCGTGGCGACGACGATATAATCGCGCGTTTCGAACTCGGTGGGCTTGCCCTCCTCGTCGAAAGCGACCGGATATTGATAGGTGACACCCTTTTCCAGCGGATAACGGAAGTGCCAAAGGTTGCCCTTCACCTCGATCTGTTCGACTTCCATGTCGGAAATCGCCGTCTGCAGCTTCGGGTCCCAGTTGACGAGGCGCTTGTCCTTGTAGATCAGGCCCTGCTTGTAGAGCGTGACGAAAACTTCGAGAACCGCCTGCGACAGCCCCTCATCCATGGTGAAGCGCTCACGCGACCAGTCACAGGAGGCACCAAGGCGTTTCAGCTGGTTGAAAATGAGACCACCGGATTCGGCCTTCCACTCCCAGACCTTTTCCACGAAAGCCTCACGGCCCATATCGCGGCGGCCCGGAAGCTGCTGTTCCATCAGCTTGCGCTCGACGACCATCTGCGTGGCGATGCCTGCATGGTCCATGCCCGGCTGCCACAGCACGTCCTTGCCGCGCATGCGCTCAAAGCGGACCAGAATATCCTGCAGGGTGTTGTTGAGCGCGTGGCCCATATGCAGGGAGCCGGTCACATTCGGCGGCGGGATGACGATGGTGAAGGTTTCCGCGCCCGGCTTGGCGTTGGCGCCGGCACGAAAAGCGTTAGCCTCGTCCCAGGCTTTAGCGATCTTCGGTTCGACGGATGCGGAATCGTAGGTCTTTTCGAGCATTTCCTGACCTGAATTTTAGAGTTCTTGTGTGGATTTTTTTAAATAAGGATGGACGGGAGAGAGTCAACAGAAACCCGCCCGCGAGCCAACCATTGAGCGGACCCACGGGTGACTATGACCCCATAACACCTTCATCTTCAACAAAAAAGCCGCCCCGATGCCGGAGCGGCCCCTGTTTCGTCGCATCCGCCGCAATCGCACATGCGGCCGGAGCGGAACTTAGCGGCGCGAACCGCGCGCCACGCGCTCGATTTCCTCGCGCACCAGACGCTCCACGAGCGTCGGCAGATTGTCTTCCAGCCAGTCCTGCAGCATCGGGCGCAGCATTTCGGCGGCCATATCCTCGATAGAGCGACGCTCGACACCGTCGAAAACCTCTGCAAGCTCGCTGAACGAACGGGCGATCTGCGCACCGGCAGCGGCGGAAAGAAGATTGAGCGAAAGACCGCCCTCAACACCCGCCTCGTCTTTTGCCTGTGGCTCGGCCAGATCGAATGCCTGTTTCTCAACGGCAGGTTCCAGCACCGCTATGTCGAAACGCTCCGCTGTAAGCGGCGTTTCGAGTGCGCCGCGCAGCGAAAGCTGATCGAAGCGGTTTTCGGCCAAAGACGCGCTTTCGATGGCGGCAGCGGCGGCACGATCCTCAGCGGCAAAAGATACCGGCTGCTCGTTCACGCTGGATGCCGGCTGCTCGCTCACGCTCGCGGCGGCCGCAGCCGCCATCAGCGGCCGAACATCTGTCGGGCGCTGCGCGGCGGCGCGTTCGGAAGACGGCGCGGACAAAGGCTGCGATAGAGCCGGCGCAGCAGCCTGCGGCGCGGTCTCGGCCGCGCCACGCTGGGCCTGCGCGGCGAAAGCCGGCGGCCCCATGGCGGCGTTACGGTCTGCGGCGGCACGCACACGGGCGGCAACATCGGCAAGGGACATGGTCTTCTCGGCGGAGCTTTCCTGCCGTTCAGCCAGGGGGCCTTCAGAAATCGGCGAAAAATCCTGCGCAGGCCGTGCGCCAAAAGCCTGGTTTGCGGCGGGGGGAACGCGCGCCGGCGGGCTGATGGGCTCCGCCACGAAGGCTGCTTCGCTCGCAGCCTCGTCTTCATCGTCATAGACCGGCGGCAACTGCCCGGAAAACGCACCGGCAGGTCCGGTCTCGTTGCTTTCGATGATCCGGCGGATAGACGCCAGAATCTCTTCCATGGACGGTTCACGCGCTACGCTTGGCTGAGCCATATCAATCCCCGGTTTCCACTCTTCGAACGCCCTTGCCGCATCCCTCGGACACCGGATGAGCGCTCCTTGACCTGTTCAATTTTCACATCGCGTTTTCGACAACCGAAATCGATCGTCACACCGATGCTCTGAAACATGGCCGGCCAAGCGCTTGAGCATTTCGCCGTCCCTGTCGCAGGATCATGCGGGGCAGAAATACGCACACCCCGAATCACCCTTAGTTTAGGTCAGCATAGCGAGGAACTAAATCACTGATTCGACAAGTTTCGTGATGATGCACAGCTTTGTGAGAGCGGCCCGGAAGGAAGCGCCCGCCGGCAAACCGAACATAAAAACGCCGGGGCGGAAACGTCACCCCGGCGTCAAAAGAGAAGATGATCCTTTGCCGATCAGAAAACGAATTCGGCCGCCTTGGCAAAACCCGGCAGCGGCTTGATTGAAGCATTGAAGAAAGCGGCTGCCGATGTGCTGTTGCCATCGCGGCGATAGACGGTGGCCTTTGCGGCGCCACCATATCCGACGACCACGACCAGACGTCCGCCGTCGCGCAGCTGGTCGATCAGTGCCGCCGGCACTTCTTCCACCGAGCCGTTGATGAAAATGAGGTCATAGGGCGCTTCGCCCGCATAGCCCTTTTCGAGATCGCCTGTCACGACGGCGACATTGTCATATCCGAGCGAGGCGAGCGTCTCGGTCGCCTGTGCGGCCAGCGCCTCATCGCTTTCAAGCGAAACCACCGAACCGGCAAGCTGCGAAAGGATGGCAGCCGCATAACCCGCGCCGCCGCCGACTTCCAGCACCACGTCCTCCTTCGACACGGCCGAAAGCTGCAGCAGCTTTGCCAGCGGCGAGGTCTTCATGACATAACGGGCCGGACGGCCATCGCGGGCGGGACAGATCTGCAGGTCCTCGTCCACATAGGCAATCTGCCGCACGCCCGCCGGCACGAATGCCTCGCGCGGCACGCTCAAAAACGCCTTCAGCACGGAATGCGACGTCACGTCGGTCGTGCGCAACTGGCTGTCGACCATATTGGCGCGTGCGGTTTCGAAATCCATCATATCGTATCGCCTCAATTTCACGGATGCCGGTCGGGAAGCCTCGGCTCCAAAAGCTCAAAACGGCAGGGGCTCCCCCTCGCCTTTGGATAATCTCATAATTGCCCAAGCGCACGCTTTCAAGCGCGCTAAGCCGGATGTGTGGGAAAAAGCGACAGGATATCACACCCATGAAGCAGGCTCTTCATCGTAACGTTCTGTCTTCGTGCGCCGAAACTAAAAAACAAGCGCATTCGAAATTAGGGCCTTGCACCCTAAATGGATTCGTTCTAAATGCCCGCCATCGCTCAAGACGAGAGCGGTTGAGGCCTCGTGGCGGAGTGGTGACGCAGAGGACTGCAAATCCTTGTACCCCGGTTCAATTCCGGGCGAGGCCTCCAAATCTTACATCACACCCAACTTCGATATGAACTGAGCAGTGCCACACAGGCGCTTGAGTTCAACTCGCCTGTCATCATGCGAGCGACGCTGCCCCTTTTCGTATGATCAGATCCGCCCAAGCAGAACCAGGATCAGGACGATCACCAGAACCAGTCCGAGACCGCCTGACGGGCCATAACCATAATTATGGTACCCCCAGCTTGGCAGTGCGCCGATCAGGAAAAGAATGAGCAGGATGACAAGGATGGTGCCGAGCATGTGTAACCCTCCACTATTGGCATGTGTCCTGCCTGCTTGAATGATGAAGCGCGCAAAAAGTTCCCTTTCCTGTATAGCCGGCAGCATAATGGTGGACAGGTATCCTCTTCCGTTTCAACGGGTTACATTGGAAGTTCGGGAATGCGGCCTTGGCTGCTCCGTCTCGGGAAGTAATTCTCTGGCTAATTATATCGCCGCAAAAAGCCCCTGAAGGCCTGTGGTGAGCCGGCCTTCACCGGGATCGACCAAAGCAGCGATTTATTCGAGGTAATTTCTCGGCCTATGTCTATCGGCAGTTGTCCGTCATATTGGCGTCCGTCCCCCGTACCCTGAAACTGGCGGGAGACGGAGAGATCTGGCATCACTGGCAGTGCGCCAGATCTCTCCCGCCCCTCCCCACGCTCCTCGAATTCTCCTTTGCAGGTACACGGATATTTTACCGGCTGTGTTCTCGTTCCCCTTGCCTTGCCGGTTTCACTCCGGCTAGACCCCGGACCGGGAGGGAGAAACGAGAATCATATGTCCGGTTTTGCGAACCTCATCCCGCTTTTCATCTTCGGCCTCCTCGTCTACTTTTTCTTTCGCTGGGTCGCGCGCGACATTCAGAATCCGAAGAGCAAATAGTCGGGGAAATCGTCTCCGGCCCCCTGCCCGCCGGGAACCGCCGCGCCTCGACATCGTTTTCACGGACGCACTTCGGAGGACAGGATGAAAACGCTCGTATCATCGGCCGCTATCGCGCTTACATTGGCGCTTGCCGGATGCACCACGGCCGGCCCGGTCGCCTATGTCGGCCCCGCGCCCTTTGTCGAACCCATTCCCGGCAGCATTATCTACAGGGGCCAGCCGCGCACCAAGCTGACGAAATCGCCGATCGGCAGTACCTTCACCCATGAATTCCGCATCGACGCCAGCACGAGGGCGGTGGAAACCTACCGCATCGCGCCGGACCGCTCGCTGGAACTCATCGACCGCCGCATCATCCGCGAATGGTTGTTCGGGCGCGACGACTGACCGCACCGCAACGGCGCGAAACGGGCCGGGAACGGGATTGCGCATCCTGACCGCTTGGTTTAGAGCCGGGCGCAACAACCAATACGGATAGGCGATGAATACGCGCTGGCAAAAACCCGTCCTGATCGCGTTCGAAACGCCGGGCGACTATACGAGCATTGACACCACGCAGGCTGCCTCCTGGGCGCTGATCGAGGATTGGCCGATCGAAGAGGGCGATGCGCTGGACAAGGCGCTGCTGATCTGCGCCGCCGTCGATGCCGGCAGGAAAAAGCCCGAGGATGCGCGCAAGGCGTTCATCGCAGCCGCAATCGAAGCCGGCCTCGATATCAAGGCCTGACGGCGGAACACCTGCCGGCCGTCGGCTAAGAAATGCCGCCTGCGGCGTCAGCTTTTCAGGATAAGACGTGGGATGGATCGCAACAGATGGAATCTTCCGGAAACATGAAAAAAGCCCTGTTCATTTTTCTCCTCTCCTGCCTGGCGATCGGCCTTCTCGGCCACCTCGTGGTGGCCTTCGTCGTCACCGGCTGAAGCGCCAAAATCCTCTTCGCCGGAAGACGGGGCGAGTAGACATTAGAATTTCCGGAATTTCATTCTTTCGTTATGGAACCGCGATAAACTCTGATCGTTCTCTTTTCACCCAACAGGAGGAGGATCGGAATGCGTGACGGATTGAACGGTTTTCTCGAAATCTCGATGCTCGGCTTCGTGGTCGCAAGCTGCCTTTTCATGGTCAACCTACCGATCTGAGCCACGGCAAAAATTCTTCTTCGACACGACCGGCGACGTGACGTTCCGGTTTAAAAAAATGCGGCCTTGTGGGCCGCATTTTTTTTCAACAGATCATCCAATCAGGCGGAAAGCTTGGCGGCGAGTTTCGCCACATGCGCGCCCTGGAAACGGGCGGCTTCCAGTTCGATTTCGGAAGGCTGGCGCGAGCCGTCGCCATCGGTGATGGTGGAGGCGCCATAGGGCGAGCCGCCCTTGATTTCATCGACGCCCATCTGGCCCTGGAAAGCATAGGGCAGACCAACGACCGCCATGCCATGGTGCAGGAAGGTGGGGATGAAACCGAGGATGGTCGATTCCTGGCCGCCATGCTGGGTGGCGGAAGAGGTGAAGGCTGAACCGACCTTGCCGACCAGCTTGCCGCTGAACCACAGGCCGCCGGTCTGGTCCCAGAAATTGCGCATCTGCGAGGCGACCGTGCCGAAACGCGTGCCGGCGCCGACGATGATGGCGTCGTAATCCGCCAGCTCGTCCACCGTCGCCACCGGAGCCGGCTGATCCAGCTTGAAATGGGAAGACTTTGCAACTTCTTCCGGAACGAGTTCGGGAACGCGCTTCACCACGGCTTCCGCGCCGGTGGACTTCACGCCCTCGGCGACGGCATAGGCCATTTTCTCGATATGGCCGTAAGAGGAGTAATAAAGTACCAGAACCTTCGTCATTCTCTTCGTTTCCTTTGCTGGAACTGTTTCCGGCGTACCGGCGACAAGCTTCTTTAAAAACTCGATGATAATCGGCGTTGACCTGTAAAAAGCGTATGACAAAAAGGTAGCGGACGGATCGGTCCGCCGCCAGCCGGGGATTGGCATACGCACTGTTCACGATGAGTGAACGCCCGGAGCCATCGTCAGCCAATCCCCCTTTTGCGTTTCTTCAAAACCGCTTTGCATTCGCGCTGGTGCGGCGTTAACGTCGGGTGAAACAGAAGACGAGTGCAACCATGTCCAATCCCTCCTCCGCCCAATCCGTCGTGACCGCCGCCATGCTTGCCATTGGCGACGAACTGCTTTCGGGCCGCACCAAGGACAAGAATATCGGCCACCTCGCGGATGTCCTCACCATGTCCGGCATCGACCTGAAGGAAGTGCGCATCGTCGCCGACGAGGAGGAAGCGATCGTGGAAGCGCTGAACGCGCTGCGCGGCCGCTATGATTATGTCTTCACCTCAGGCGGCATCGGCCCGACCCATGACGACATCACCGCGGATGCGGTCTCTGCGGCGTTCGGCCTGCCCTGCGAGCTCGATGCCGAGGCGCTGCGCCTGCTGGGTGACATGTATCGCGTCCGCGAGATGGAGTTCACCGAGGCGCGCAAGCGCATGGCGCGCATGCCGAGAGGAGCCGCCCACATCGCCAATCCCGTTTCCGTCGCCCCCGGCTTCATCATCGGCAATGTTTACGTCATGGCCGGCGTGCCGCAGGTGTTTCAGGCCATGCTGGACAATGTCATGCCGACGCTGCGCACCGGCGCGAAGGTCATGTCGCAGGCGGTGCGGTCGCCCTATGGCGAAGGCGATATCGGCACGCCGCTGACGGCCATCCAGAAAGCCCATCCCGAAACCAGCATCGGCTCCTATCCCAAATATGACGGGCAGCGCTTTTCGACGGAGATCGTCGTGCGCGCCCGCGACGCCGGCGTCCTGAAGGCGGCAGCAGACGCGGTTGCCGCCATGATCGATACTATCGGCCATGAAAAAAGACTGGCAGCCAGCAAGGGCGATGCGACCGCCTAAGACAGAAAAGGCTTGAGACCGGGAAGCTTTGACCAAAATCAAGGTGGCGGCCTGTAAAGGCGGCCACTCTCCCCCTGAGCATTTCCAGGAAAAGCGGAACAGCTTTTCTGTCCGGACAATGCATAAAACAGAGACTTGGATCGATCTGGCGATTCGAAGAAAAGTCAGAACGATCTGAAAACGACATGTCACCGAGGAGAGAGAAATGGGTTACAAGACGATATTGGCAGTGGTCGACAATGTTTCGAACACGCAGAAGCTCGGCGAATTCGTGGTAAGCCTTGCCGATCAGTTTTCCTCGCATGTGATCGGCCTGCATATGGAAACGCTGGCCGCCGTTCCCCTCGTCGCGCCGATGGAAATTCCCGACCCCGCCACCGTGCAGGCGCTGCAGGATGTGGCGCATAAGGAAACCACCGACGTCGGAACCATCTTCGAGCGTACGCTGGCCGCCAACGGCATCTCGCATGAATGGCGCAGCTTCGTCACATCGGTGGGTTACGCCTCCGCATCGGCCATCGACAGCGCCCGTTGCGCCGATCTCATCGTCGCTCGCCAGAGCAGCTCCTCCGCACTTTCCGACAGCCGCTCTGATATTGACGGTTTCCTCTATGAAAGCGGCCGCCCCGTTCTCCTCGTGCCGCATGTGCTGACCGTTGCGAAACCGATCAAGCGCGTCCTGATCGCCTGGAACGGCTCGCGCGAGGCGACCCGCGCCACCTTCGACGCCCTGCCCTTCCTCAAGGCCGCCGATAGCGTCGAGATATTTTCCGTGGATCAGGCGGAGAGCGAAACGCAGTCTTCCGGCCTCGCCGGTGCGGAACTGGCCGCCACGCTCGCCCGCCACGGCGTCAACGTCACCGTAACCTCGCAGGAAAAGATCGCCGGTGTCTCGCCGCAGGCGGCCATCGAAAACCGGCTGTCCGATAACAGCATCGACCTTCTTGTGATGGGCGCTTACGGCCATTCCCGCTGGTGGGAACTGCTCTTTGGCGGTGTCACCCGCACCCTGCTCGATTCCATGACGGCGCTGACGCTGCTGTCGCGTTAAAAATGGATGCGGCGTAAACAGCGCGCCGCACGCCCCGCCATTTCGGTTAAAATGAGCGTCTGCCCCTTGTTTCTTCTCCCCGCCGGGGAGAAGTCCGCGGCAGCGGGATGAGGGGGCAAGGGCAGTGAGTTACGGCAGCGTTGCCCCCTCATCCGACCCTTCGGGCCACCTTCTCCCCGGCGGGGAGAAGAAACAAACGGCAATCTCCAGCTCTGTCCTTTAAGCGGAAAGCTTGCCTTTTTGCCGGTCTTGCGGCTATTAGCCAAAGCCATCGACAATTTTGACCAGATGGTAGACGACATGTCCCTTCCCGATAAAGCCTTTCCCGTCTCCTGGGACCAGTTCCACCGCGATGCCCGTGCGCTTGCCTGGCGTCTTGCCGGCCTTGAGCGGGAGTTCCGCGCGATCGTCTGTATCACCCGCGGCGGCCTCGTGCCGGCGGCGATCATTTCCCGCGAACTGAATATCCGCCTGATCGACACGGTCTGCATCGCCACCCGCCATGATTACGTCAATCAGGGCGAAACGGTTCTGCTGAAGGGTGTCGCCCCGGAACTTTCGGCGGATGGCGGCGAAGGCGTGCTGGTGCTGGACGACCTGACCGATACCGGCAAGACGGCGCTCGAAGTGCGCGAAATGCTGCCCAAGGCGCATTTCGCCTGTGTTTACGCCAAGCCGAAGGGCGTGCCGACCATCGACACCTTCGTCACCGAAGTCAGCCAGGACACCTGGATTTATTTCCCCTGGGACATGGGCTTCACCTATCAGGAGCCGATTGCCAAGGGATCGCGCGGCTGACCAGCCCCGCAGGGGAAAATGACGCTTTGAAACCGCCCCATCGGGGCGGTTTTTTGTCGGGAAACGCCTGTCTGACGACAGCTAAAAAACACGGAAAAACCGCAGTGTCGCCTTTATGCCGCACCCCGGAAATGCGGGGTTTTGCCTTTCCCTTGCGGAAACCAGCCTCGCGCAAGCTTCAAACTTTCCCGCCAAGTCACTGATTTTTCTATGAGCTTTTCCTATCCCCGTTTTCCACAGGCACTCCACACAATATCTTGTGGTTAAAAATGGGTTTCAATCTATGGCTTGACGAATCTGTGCCGCGAGAGGAAAGTGACAATTATGTTGCGGCGGCAACGGACCGGAAAGTAACGAGGCCGGTTCCTCTCCATCTTCAGCGCGCATGTCCAAAGCGGCGTCCCGGCCATGAGGGGGCGGTTCGCCGCAGGCTTTTGCGCGCCTTTCGGAACCGCCAAAAACATGACGCGGGGACTGGCGGCAGGAAGCTGTTGATACTATATTTAGTATTCCATGACATGCTTGCAGCCGAATAAGCCACGAGATACAGGGATGACATCCAAGGATGAACATCCCTTTCAGATCGGCAACAACCGGCTGCGCGAAGGCATCGCACGGCTGGACCGGATTTTTGCGCCCTTCACCGGGCGCCCAATGGACGAGGACAGAAACCATGCGCATTGAACGCCGCTTCACGAAGCCCGGCCAATCGCCTTACGCGGAGATCGACTTCCGCAAGGCCGTCAGTGAAATCAAGAACCCGGATGGATCGATCGTGTTCCGTCTGGCGGATATCGACGTTCCCGCGCAGTTCAGCCAGGTTGCCACCGACGTTCTGGCGCAGAAATATTTCCGCAAGGCCGGCGTGCCGAAGTTCCTGAAGAAGGTTGAGGAAAACGACGTTCCTTCCTTCCTGTGGCGCTCCGTTGCCGACGAAAAGGCGCTGAAGGACGTTCCGGAAGCCGAGCGCTACGGCTCCGAGACCGATGCGCGCCAGGTTTTCGATCGTCTGGCCGGCACCTGGGCATATTGGGGCTGGAAGGGCAAATATTTCTCGTCCGAAGAAGATGCGTCCGCCTTCAAGGATGAGCTTGCCTATATGCTCGCCACCCAGCGTGTTGCCCCCAACTCCCCGCAATGGTTCAACACCGGCCTCCATTGGGCCTATGGCATCGATGGCCCCGGCCAGGGCCACTTCTATGTCGATCCCTTCACCGGCAAGCTGACCAAGTCCAAGTCCGCTTACGAACATCCGCAGCCGCATGCCTGCTTCATCCAGTCCGTTGAGGACGACCTCGTCAATGAAGGCGGCATCATGGACCTGTGGGTGCGTGAAGCGCGCCTGTTCAAATACGGTTCCGGCACCGGCTCCAACTTCTCCTATCTGCGCGGCGAAGGCGAAAAGCTTTCCGGCGGCGGCCGCTCCTCCGGCCTGATGAGCTTCCTCAAGATCGGCGACCGCGCAGCCGGCGCCATCAAGTCCGGCGGCACCACCCGCCGTGCGGCGAAGATGGTCGTTGTCGATGCCGACCATCCGGATATCGAAGCCTATATCGACTGGAAGGTGAACGAGGAGCAGAAGGTTGCCGCTCTCGTGACCGGCTCCAAGATCGTCGCCAAGCACCTGAAGGCGATCATGAAGGCCTGCGTCAACTGCGAAGCTGACAATGGCGATTGCTTCGACCCGGCCAAGAACCCTGCCCTGAAGCGCGAAATCCGCGCTGCCAAAAAGGACATGGTGCCGGAAAACTACGTCAAGCGCGTCATCCAGTTCGCCGAGCAGGGTTACAAGGACATCCAGTTCAAGACCTATGACACGGATTGGGATTCGGAAGCCTACCTCACGGTATCGGGCCAGAACTCCAACAACTCCGTCTCGCTGAAGGACGACTTCCTGCGCGCGGTCGAAAATGACGGCGACTGGAACCTCACCGCCCGCAAGGACGGCAAGGTCATGAAGACGCTGAAGGCCCGCGACCTCTGGGAAAAGATTTCCCACGCCGCCTGGGCGTCTGCCGATCCGGGTCTGCACTTCAACACGACGATGAACGACTGGCACACCTCGCCGGCCGCCGGCCCGATCCGCGCCTCCAATCCGTGCTCGGAATACATGTTCCTCGACGACACGGCCTGCAACCTCGCCTCGCTGAACCTTTTGCAGTTCAAGGATCAGGCGACGAAGCGGATCGATATCGCCGATTACGAACACGCCGTTCGTCTGTGGACCGTCGTGCTCGAAGTCTCGGTCATGATGGCGCAGTTCCCCTCGCGCCAGATTGCCGAACTTTCCTACGAATACCGCACGCTCGGCCTCGGCTATGCCAATATCGGCGGTCTCCTGATGTCCTCGGGCATTCCCTATGACAGCGCCGAAGGCCGCGCCATTGCCGGTGCGCTGACTGCCATCATGACCGGTGTGTCCTATGCTACTTCCGCCGAAATGGCCGGCGAGCTTGGCCCCTTCCCGGGCTTTGCGCCGAACCGCGAAAACATGCTGCGCGTCATCCGCAACCACCGCCGCGCCGCCCTTGGCCAGTCGGAAGGTTATGAAGGCCTGTCGGTCAACCCGGTCGCGCTCATCCATGGTGATTGCCCGGATCAGGACCTGATCGCCCATGCCGTCGCCGCCTGGGACAAGGCGTTGACGCTCGGCGAACAGCACGGCTACCGCAACGCCCAGACGACGGTTATCGCGCCGACCGGCACGATCGGCCTCGTGATGGATTGCGACACGACCGGTATCGAGCCCGACTTCGCGCTGGTGAAGTTCAAGAAGCTCGCCGGCGGCGGCTACTTCAAGATCATCAACCGCGCCGTTCCGGATGCGCTGCGGTCGCTCGGCTATTCCGAAAGCCAGATCGCCGAGATCGAGGCCTATGCTGTCGGCCATGGCAATCTCAACCAGGCTCCCGGCATCAACCCCTCGACGCTGAAGGCCAAGGGCTTCACCGATGAGAAGATCGAGGCCGTCAATGGCGCGCTGAAGAGCGCCTTCGACATCAAGTTCGTCTTCAACCAGTGGACGCTCGGCGCCGACTTCCTCAAGGAAACCCTGAAGGTCTCCGACGAGCAGCTCTCCGACATGAGCTTCAACCTGCTCGAGCACCTCGGCTTCGGCAAGAAGGACATCGAAGCGGCAAACGTGCACGTCTGCGGTGCGATGACGCTGGAAGGCGCACCGTTCCTGAAGAACGAGCACCTGGCGGTCTTCGATTGCGCCAACCCCTGCGGCAAGATCGGCAAGCGTTATCTCTCCGTCGAATCGCATATCCGCATGATGGCGGCGGCTCAGCCCTTCATCTCGGGCGCGATCTCCAAGACGATCAACATGCCGAACGATGCGACGGTTGAGGATTGCGGCGCAGCCTACATGCTCTCCTGGAAGCTGGCGCTGAAGGCAAACGCCCTTTACCGCGATGGCTCCAAGCTTTCCCAGCCGCTCAACGCCTCGCTGGTGGAAGATGAGGACGACGAAGACTTCGTTGAAGAACTGATCCAGCAGCCGCTCGCCCAGCAGGCCGTGACGATCACCGAAAAGATCGTTGAGCGCGTCATCGAACGTGTCTCGCGCGAGCGTGAAAAGCTGCCGAACCGCCGTCAGGGTTACACCCAGAAGGCAACCGTCGGCGGTCACAAGGTCTATCTGCGCACCGGTGAATTCGGTGATGGCCGCATCGGCGAAATCTTCATCGACATGCACAAGGAAGGCGCCGCCTTCCGCGCGATGATGAACAACTTCGCCATCGCCATCTCGCTTGGCCTGCAATATGGCGTGCCGCTGGAAGAATATGTGGAGGCCTTCACCTTCACCAAGTTCGAACCGGCCGGCATGGTGCAGGGCAACGACGCGATCAAGAACGCCACGTCGATCCTCGACTACGTGTTCCGCGAACTCGCCGTCTCCTATCTCGGCCGCCACGATCTCGCCCATGTCGATACGTCGGATTTCTCCAACACGGCACTCGGCAAGGGTATCCAGGAGGGCAAGACCAACCTCGTTTCCACCGGCTGGACCCGCGGTTACAAGCCGACCATCGTGTCCCGTAATGATGGCGAACGCACCGCTTCCGAGCCCAAGGGTTCGGCAACGGCAGCCCCTGCCCGCGCCTCGGCCAACGTAACGGCTTTCGCCGGCTCCGCCGCCCGCAAGCTGGAACCGACAGTCGCCATCGCAACCTCCGAAATCGTCTCCTTCAAGCGGGACTATGAAGAGCGCGCCAAGGAACTGGCCGAAGAAATCGCCGAAGAGGTGATCGACGAGGTCGTCCAGGAAGCCCAGCAGACGGCAACCGCCCTCTTCTCCGACAAGGCCGCCGCCGACGCTGCATCGGCCAAGACGGAAGCCAAGAAGGTGGAAAACGAACGCCGCATGCGCTCGATTGCTCAAGGGTATACCGGCAACATGTGCTCGGAATGCCAGAACTTCACGATGGTGCGGAACGGCACTTGCGAGAAGTGCGATACTTGTGGTGCGACGAGCGGTTGCAGCTAATATAGCTGTGGATAACTAGTAAATTTCCGGCCCGACATTTTCGTCGGGCTGGATTTCTAAATGGAACAAAACGAGAATCGGATTTGCGATTTTAAGTTTCGCAAATACAAAAGCCGGGACACAAGGTCCCGGCTTGTATACCGCGAAAAAGCCGAAGCTCACGCGGGGCGAAGAGACTCAAGTGCCTCCTCTGTTGGCGCAGTAATTATGGAGCATAAGAGAATTGAAGTCGAGGTAGCTTCGGTAGCCATCAACAAGGAGTTTTCTAGATGGCCTCCAATGAACGTACGTCTAAGTCGGTTGCATCTACGGCAGGAAAGCTGCTCAGCAATCCCAAGACACCCGCTGCTGTAAAGAAAGTAGCGGCCTCAGCCTTAACTCAAGCACCCAACAAAAAGAAATGATGAATCCCGAGGGCTCTTTCAAATATGAAAGAGCCCTTATTTGTTTTGATGTTTTATTTATTACAACTACTGGAAACCCGTAGTTCAGAATGTTATATTTCGAATGGAATGCGCATAAGGCGTCAGCCAATCTCGCCAAACATGGCGTCAGTTTTGAAACCGCCCGCAACGTTTTTGACGATCCATTTGCCGTGGATATCGAGGATCGTTCAGCGAATTACGGTGAAGTCCGACGGCGTATAGTGGGTTTGGGCAGCGGATTGGTTCTGACTGTGATCTATACCGAACGAAGCGAAGTGATCCGCATCATCTCCGCACGAAAGGCGACACGCGCAGAGCGCAAGGAATATGACGACAATGGCTGGTAAAACCGATCAAACCGACTGGGTCCGTCTTCACGCCATGACCGACGAGGAAGCAGAGGCCAATGCGCTGGCCGACCGTGATAATCTACCGCTTTCCGCCGAACAGCTCGCCGCAGCTCCCAGAATGCCGCGCATCAAGATCATTCGCCGGGCTCTGAAGCTGACGCAGGAAGAGTTTTCCGCCCGTTATCATATTCCGCTTGGCACCCTGCGTGATTGGGAACAGGGACGTAGCGAGCCGGACCAGCCGGCCCGCGCTTATCTCAAGGTCATCGCCGTCGACCCGGAGGGCACGGCCGCCGCGCTTCGTAAAGGCGCGGCCTGACCCGCCTCACCCGATAAAATCCACCAGCAGCTTCACATTCAGCGCCGCAATCACCACCGCGATCAGCCACGCGAAGGCCGAGAGCCAGAGCGGTGAGCGCAGTTCGCCCATCTTGGCCTTGCCTGCGGTGAACATCACCAGCGGGAAGACGGCGAAGGAGAGTTGCAGGCTTAAGACCACCTGCGTCAGGATCAGCAGTTCGCCCGTGCCGCTCTCGCCATAAAATATCGTCACGCCGGCGGCGGGGACGATGGCGATGGCGCGGGTGATGAGGCGGCGCAGCCAGGGGGCGAGCTGCATCTTGAGGAAACCTTCCATCACGATCTGGCCGGCGAGCGTTGCCGTGACGGTGGAATTGATGCCGCAACATAAAAGCGCCACGCCGAACAGCGTCGGCGCAATGGCGAGGCCAAGCAGAGGCGCCAGCAGATTATGCGCCTCGCCGAGTTCGGCGACATTGGTCTGTCCCGCCTTGTAAAAGGTCGCCGCCGCCAGAATGAGGATCGAGGCGTTGATGAGGAGCGCGAACATCAGCGCGACGGTGGAATCGAGGGTCGCGAATTTCAGCGCCTCGCGTTTTTCGGCAATCGTCTCGCCGATTTCGCGGGTCTGCACGATGCCCGAATGCAGATAGAGATTATGCGGCATGACGGTCGCGCCGAGAATGCCGAGCGCCAGATAGAGCATGTCAGGATTGGTGACGATTTCGGTCGTCGGCGCGAAACCGAGGATCACCTGCCCCCAGTCAGGGTCGGCGAGCGCCACCTGAATGGCGAAACACACGGCGATGACGCCAAGCAGAGTGATGACCAGCGCCTCCACCCAGCGGAAGCCGAGCTTTTGCAGATAAAGGATCAGGAATACATCGAGCGCGGTGATGAGAACGCCGAGTTCGAGCGGAATGCCGAAAATGAGGTTGAGGCCGATGGCCGTGCCAATCACCTCGGCGATATCGGTGGCGATGATGGCGATTTCGGCCAGCAGCCACAGCACCATCGCAACCGGTTTCGGATAGGCATCGCGACAGGCCTGGGCGAGATCGCGGCCGGAGGCGATCGCAAGACGGGCGCAGAGCGATTGCAGCACGATCGCCATGATGTTGGAAACCAGCGCGACGGTGAGCAGCGTGTAGCCGAATCTGGAGCCGCCGGCGAGCGACGTCGCCCAGTTTCCGGGATCCATGTACCCGACCGCAACGAGATAGCCGGGGCCGAAAAAGGCCATCGCCCGGCGAAACGTGCCGGCATTCGGTTTGACGCGGATCGAGCTGTGAACGTCGGACAACGAGAGATCGTCGCCGTTCCGTCGCCATCCAAAGACTGGCTTGTCCATATTCTGCGCTTTCAAATGGGAGAGTGATTTGATGCAATTGCAAATCATTCGCATAAGCGGCAGCGACTGGCAAGGGGAGTTTTACGGCCGGATATCGGCGCGCGATGCCGCAGCCGCGTGTCCGCCTTAGGGGCGAACCGACACACCATCACGCGCTTATGGCTGGCCCTCCTCTCCTTCCCGCCGTGGGCCGGCTGGATTCCGTCTAAGGCCGGGATGATGGAGGTCGGGGAAAAAGGGCGGCGGCGAATGCGGAGACGCTGTCATCTCGAGGGCCTCACGGCCTTGTCATCGCCCTACCCCGTCGATTTCGGAACGGCCGCACACCCGCCTGCGTTGATCTTTCAGAAAGCAACCTATTGCGGGAAAGTTCATGCGACAGGGCCACAAATTCAGCCTGGTGAACCATCCGAGTCGATGGCCGAAATATATCATGGCGCACAGAAAACAGCGCGACTGGCTGATGACGATCAGCGGCATCGTGCTGCTGTTCATCGTCGCCGCCGCGGTCGCCATGGGTTATCTTGTCACCAGCCATCCCGGCAAGCCGGAGCCCAACCCCGGCATCGTGGAGGAACAGGCAGCGGAAAACGGCGGATAGATTGCGACGCCAACGCGCCGCTTATCAGCTAAGGCTTATCAGCTAAGGCCCGCAAGGTGCCCGCTGAACTGCGCCTCGTGGAGCCGGCTGTAATGGCCCTTGGCGGCCAGCAACTCGGCATGGGCGCCGGTTTCAGCAATGCCGGTCTGGTCCACCACCACGATGCGCGAGGCGTCGCGGATCGTCGCCAGCCGGTGGGCGATGACGAGTGTGGTACGGCCTTTGGCAAGCTCCGTCAGCGATTGCTGGATGGCGCGTTCGGTTTCCGTGTCGAGCGCGGAGGTCGCCTCATCGAGAATGAGGATCGGCGGGTTCTTCAGGAACATGCGGGCAATGGCGAGACGCTGTTTCTGGCCGCCGGAAAGCTTGACGCCGCGCTCACCGATGACGGTGTCGAGCCCAAGCGGCATGGCCTCGATGACGCCATCAAGACGGGCGCGCCGCGCCGCATCCATGATGTCCGCATCCGAAGCGCCAAGCCGGCCATATTCGATATTCTCGCGGATCGTGCCGCCGAACAGGAAGACATCCTGCTGCACGATGCCGATCTGGTTGCGTAGCGAAGCAAGCTTCATCTTGCGGATATCGATGCCGTCAATGGTGATCGCGCCGCTGGTGACATCGTAAAAGCGCGGCAAAAGCGAGCAGAGCGTCGTCTTGCCCGCCCCCGAAGGGCCGACAAATGCCACCGTCTCACCGGCGCTGATCTTCAGGTCGATATTGGTAAGAACCGTCTTACCCTCGGCATAACCGAAACCGACATGGCGATATTCGATATTGCCGCGCAGCAGCGGCGCTTCCACCGCATCCGGCGCATCGACGATATCAGGTGCGGTGTCCAGAAGCTCGGTGAAGCGGCGGAAACCGGCAATGCCCTTGGGATAGGTCTCGATGACGGAATTGATCTTTTCCACCGGCCGGAAAAATACGCCCACCAGCAGCAGGAAGCCGACAAAGCCGCCTTCGGTCAGGCTGCCCGTCAGCACGAACCAGGCGCCGCAGATCATCACGATCATCTGCGTCAAGCGCATGCTCATATAGCTGAGCGAGGTGCTGGCCGCCATGATCTTGTAGGCATCGAGCTTGGTGCGGCGGTATTTCTGATTGTCCTTCTCGAACAGTGCCCGTTCGTGATCCTCATTGGCAAAGGCCTGCACCACCCGCATGCCGCCGACATTTTCCTCGATACGGGCGTTGAAATCCCCCACCCGACCATAAAGCGCGCGGAAATTCTGCGTCATGCGGCCGCCGTAACGGCTGGTCACCCAGGCGGTAACGGGCACGACGGCGGCGGTGATGAGCGCCAGGGGCACATTGACCGAAAGCATCAAAAGGAACGCGCCGATGAAGGTCATGATGGCGATGAACAGGTCTTCGGGGCCGTGGTGTGCCACCTCGCCGATCTCTTCCAGATCCTTGGTCAGCCGCCCGACCAGATGGCCGGTCTTCTGGTTGTCGAAATAACGGAAGGAGAGCTTCTGCAGATGGTCGAAGGCCAGACGCCGCATGTCGGTCTCGATATTGATGCCGAGCATGTGTCCCCAATAGGTGACGGTCGCCATCAGCCCGGTATTCAGCACATAGATAAGCAGCAGCCCCACGGAGGCGGCAAGGATGATGGCCCATTCACCGCCCGGCAGCAGCACATCCACAAAGGCCTTCACCGCCATCGGAAAACCGAGTTCGAGCACGCCCGACAACACCGCGCAGGAAAAATCGAGAATGAACAGACCGCGATAGGGGCGATAATAAGCGAAGAAACGGCGGAGCATGGCATGACCTGGAGATCGGGCGCGGCAACCTTACGCCGCAAGAAAAACGGAGTTCAATTCTCATATTTCAATGCGCGCGCCAAGACCGATGTTCTATTTTTACCAAAATCGTTCAATAGGTTCAGCAATAAACACACAACGGTAATGTGATCCGATTATATTGCACTTATATGTATCGGTGTGACAGAGTGAATGCACCCTTCGGGGAGAATGCGAGAAAGAGCCTGCCGTGAGTAACATTGACAGCCGTAAGCCCAGTGGCGAACCGAGATGGCTTGGTCCCGCCAGCCCGACGCGGATCGCCCTGATCCCGCCCATCTCGGCTGCGCGCTGGCTTCTCGTTCTCGTCGCCCTTGCCGGCATTTATTTCTTCCACGGCTTTCTCGTCCCCGTTCTCGCCGCTCTCGTCATCGGTTTTGCCAGCTGGCCGGTTTATACGCGGCTCTTGCGGCAGGTGGGCGGCAACACCACGCTCGGCGCCACCATCGCCATCATCCTCATCCTCGCCTTCCTCGTCGTGCCGATCTTCATCGCCGCCTCCTATACGGCAAGCGAAATCCGCGAATGGTTCGGGTGGGCAGTGCATGTCAACAAGACCGGCGCGCCCGTGCCGGACTGGATCGCGGCGCTGCCCGCCGTCGGCCCCTGGCTCGGCGAACAATGGGTGAAATATATCGGCACGCCGGGCGCCATCGGCGAACTCATCCAGCTCGTCAGCGGCGCCAATATCGGCAATATCTACCGGGCGATCCTCGCCGCCGGCAACGGTGCGTTCCACCTGGTGCTGACCCTGCTCTTCATGCTGATCGCGCTGTTCTTCGTCTACCGCAACGGTGCGGGCTTCACCCGGCAGGTCGATCTGGTGGGTGAGCGTATCCTGCCGACGCGGTGGGAACGCATTTCCCGCGTCGTGCCCGCCACCATCAGCTCCACCGTGACGGGCATGACGCTGATCGCCATCGGCGAAGGCATCATCCTCGGCATCGCCTACTGGATCGCCGGCGTACCCTCGCCCGTCACGCTCGGTGTGCTCACCGGCGTCATGGCGCTCATTCCAGGCGGTGCGCCGCTCTCCTTTACGCTGGTATCGATCTATCTGGTCGCCAGCGGCTCGCCCGCCCACGGGCTGGCGCTGTTCGTCTGGGGTTCGGTAGAACTCTTCATCGTCGACAAGACCATCCGTCCGAAACTCGTCGGCGGGCCGATCAAGCTGCCCTTCCTGCCCACCTTTTTCGGCCTCGTCGGCGGCGTCAAGACCATGGGCTTCCTCGGCCTCTTCATCGGCCCGGTGCTGATGGCGCTCCTGGTCGCAATCTGGCGCGAATGGGTGCGTGAGGTGGAGATCTCCGCCGCCGCCGGCGCCGAGGCTCCGCCCCCACCGCCCACGCAGGAAAACGCCGTTGATGAGGTTGCCGCGCTCGAAGACAATAGCGAAGAAACGACGGCGTTTCGGAAAGCGGCGTTTTGATTTGTGAAGCCTGCGGGCAGACGCCTCGACGCTGGTGCCTATAGATAGTCCTTAAACGCCGCATCCGTCATGCTCGGACCTGTCCCGAGCATCTGCCACCGATTGATTCCACGATACGTGATTGGATCCTCGGCACAGGGCCAAGGGATGACGTGCAGGATACGGCAATCTCGCGCCGTAGGCCTAAAGCACCTTCTCCATGAACAGGCTGAGCGGATCCGGCTTATAAGGCGCAAAGGCCTCGATCTCCACAAACCCCGCCTTGCGATAAAGACCGATCGCCTCCGGCTGGCTGATGCCGGTTTCGAGACGGATGGCGGAAAGGCCAAGCTCGGCGCCGCGCGCGACAAGCGTATCCATGATCAGCTTGCCGATCCGCAATCCCCGCGCCTCGGGATCGACGAACATGCGCTTCACCTCCGCCGTGCCGTCCCCCGCCTCCACCAGCGCGCCGCAGCCGACCACGCGGCCGTCATGCCGGGCCACGAAAAACGAGACATTGTCCTGCTCGAGCGCGCCGATATCGACCAGATGATTGCTCTCGGCGGGATAAAGCGAGGCCATATAGGCGTTGGAAAGGTCGATGAGGCGCAGAACCGCATCCTGCCGGGGTGTTTCAAGCTTGATTTCGGTGGCCAATGGGATGCCTGCCTTCTCTATAAAATGCGTATTTCGTCGTAATGTCACTGCAATCGGGATAGATGAGTTTCTAGAGCATAATTCCCGACAGAGGCAACACACACCATGAAAACAGCCCTCGTTCTCATGACCTTCCTTGGCTGCGACGACAGCGCCACCGATTGCCATTACCTCGCCACCTCCCAGCAGCGCTGGACGAGCATCGAACTGTGCGACGCCGTGTCGGAAAAGGAGCTGGAGCGATACGCCAACGCACCTTACCCAGTAGTGGTAGCCGTGTGCCAGACACCGGGCGAACAGGCCCCGCAGACGGCCGGCACGCAACCTCCCGCCACGGCACCGGCCACTGCACCGCAGGCAACGGCAGTGGTTACGCCGAAGGAAGAGGAAAGCCTCACCAAACAGGCAATCAGCCGCGTCAGCCGTATCCTGCCTTCCACCGAAGGCATAAAGCATCTTCTGGGAACGCCGGTTAGGATGGTTGAAAACAGCTATTCGTGGATCGCCAAACGGTTCGATAAGTGAGGCGATTGGGAAAAAGCGGCGGCGGCTTTCTTCGCCGATGCGAGGTAGAGATTTCCTCTGACAGCAAAGCCCCCACTTCCCTCGTTCCTGCGCTTGTCACAGGAATCCTGTGTATTGGATTTGTGCTATGTAGAGTGCGGGCGGAAGGCCGTCGGAATCCTGGTCGTTAGAGACCGCCTGCTGGCTTTTGGACCTCCGCCCGCTCTTGATGATCCCAACCTGAACAGTTGATGGAGGCCGTGAGCGCGGACCTCGTAGCACAGGATGAGGCTTGCCATGGTACACCCTGTTTACATCGGATGCGACGTCTCAAAGGCACATCTGGATCTTTTCGATGCCGCGACACAAAAAGCCGTCCGCATCGCCAATACCGGCACCGCCATCGATGAATGGCTTGCCACCCTTGAT